>JALTMC010000835.1 GCA_027005175.1 Myxococcales bacterium | reverse complement strand
CTTCAGGGTGGCTCGGACCATATCCTGATTCTCTAAAATAAAACGCAGATCGAGCATGTCCTTGTGAATCCTTTTATTGGGGAATGGAAAAAGACCAAAGAGTTTAAAAGTTACAACAAGCTACAAGAAGCTTGTGGAAGGATTAAGAGAGGTTGGGTTTGCCACATGAGTTTAAGACGTCCGTCGTCGAATACTGTCAGCCAAGCGGATGATAAGGTCGCGTTGGGAAGCTGTTTGCTCTTTAATGATGTTCCACAACACCCTATAACCAACGACGGGATTCTCTTCAAGAAGTTCGAGAAATTGTTTGGGTTCAAAGGCAAGGATACGCATCCCTTCCCGTTCACAGCGAATGGTCACCGTGTTGATAGAGTCACCCATGATAGAGGACTCTCCAAAGAAACACCCCTGTGTATACGTCGCCAGCCATACCCCTTGCCGTGTCACTTGAGCACGACCATCAAGCACAATAAAGAGCCCCTCTGTCGGCTTCTCTTCTTCCTGTATGACTTCTGCACCAATGAAAGAGCGCAGCGTTCCTTTCTGAAGAAAGTAGGTAGACTCGGTCATATCGAGCCCTTGAAGCAAGCGCAGTGAGGAGAAGATATCAGGCCCCATGTCCAACTGGGTTGCTGCTACCTCATCCCATGGAGCACTCACACGTACCGAAACTGCGGTAATATTGTCTTTACCACCTCGCTGGTTGGCGGAGTCGATGAGACGAGGGATCAAACGATCACCATCCGCTTCACGAAAGATGGTCACGATCTCATCTTCAACCAAATAATTGTGAAGACCGTCGGAGCAGATCAGAAACTGGTCCCCCGGCTGGATGGTTAAGAATCCGATATCAAGTTCGATTTTAGGACTCACACCCAAGGCCTGCAACAACACATTCTTGCCTGGAGCACGCTTCGCCTGCTCGGGGGTAAGTTCACCGCGACGAATCCGCTCAGCCACCAAAGAGTGATCTCGGGTGAGCTGTCGTACCTGTTTGTCCCGAACACGGTACAAACGAGAGTCCCCCACGTGTGCGACGATCCCCATCCGACCGCAGATCAAGAGAGCCGTGACTGTGGTCCCCATATACTTGCCCTTGGGCAACTGGCGAGCCTGACTACGAATATTGGAGTGTGCTCCCAACACTGCACGATGAACCAGCTTTTGAACTTCACGATAGTTACTTTTGGTGGGAGAATCTCCGAACTGACGAAGAACATGCATCTCATTAAACAAGGTGGAGCGAATACTCTCAACAGCCATACGACTGGCCTCTCCACCGCACTCTCCCCCACCCATACCATCTGCGACGATAAACAATCCATGGACCGTGTCGATGAGTGAGAAGTCTTCATTCTCTTTGCGTTTGCGCCCCAAATCCGTACCACCCCAGGCACGAAAAACAAGTTCACCCTGTGTTTCTGATGTTGAAACGATAGGCCCTGATTGTTCGGGCATCACAATTCTATCTGACATAACTGTATTTCTTTCCACCGAAGCACGCAGCACAAAGAGTCTGCGTTCTTTGAAAGGAGCCAAGCGTTTTACAATATCGTCTCATAGCAGGCACACGGGTGACGACACAATAAAACCCACCATACGCAGCGACGGAGTAAAAATCAAGATTCCAAGCTCCAGAAAGCGACAGAACCCCCTGTGGGAGCCCCTGTGCACACAGATTTCAGAGTTCGCGTCTTAAGAAGAAAAAATGAAAAGGTTGACGGTCCATAAGAAACGGTTATTATATGGGCTTGTCACCTATAAAGGTATGGACCTGAGGAGAAGGTGTTATTGTGGTAAAAGAGAAAGAATACAGTAAAGCGGCATCTGGAAAAACAGACGGTTTGCTGATCAATGATGAAATATTGGACGACGATCTGGACGGTGATGTTGATGATGATTGGGATAATGAAGACACCTTCATTGAACAAGAACAAGCCGCTGAAGTCTCACAAGTAGAGAGTTTTTTGCAACAAACCTTGATGGTTCGTTGCGAGCGATACAATGCCAACATCACTTCCTTGGGTTGCCAGCGGAAAAAAGAAGCGCCGCCTCCCAAGATGAAGAATGCCCAGAGTGCAGAAGAGGAGATTATTCAGAACCATCCGTGCTTTGCATGTGTGGGTCCAATCATTGTAAACTGGCCCATCCAAGACCCCCCTGTCGCTCTACATGAGGTTGAAGAGCGGCCAGTGATCGTTCACCCAGGCATTGAAGATGATTTCTCCATCGCCCGTGAACGCCAAATCGAGGCTTATCGCGAACAGTACACAGGCAGCAGCTACACGGTTGATGTCCCCAAACCTACAGAACTACCCTCGTACCAAGCTGTCTTCACAAAGAAGCACAATGATAACGACTTCCTGAAAGAAAAAGAAAGCACCCCTCTCACGAGTATTGCAATGGATGCTCCGATAGAGAGTACAAAATCCAAGAGCGAGACAAAATCCAAGAGCGAGACAAAATCCAAGAGCGAGACAAAATCCAAGAGCGAGACAAAATCCAAGAGCGAGACAAAATCCAAGAGCGAGACAAAGCCCAAACAAGAGCTGAAGATAAGCCCGGAGAGTTTGGGAAA
>JALTMC010000834.1:1833-2587 GCA_027005175.1 Myxococcales bacterium | reverse complement strand
TTGACCTGGATCGGAGAAGCTGACAAATACGCTCGAATCGCCTTTCGATTGCCCAAAGAAAAAGGTCTCAAACGATTGGGCATGACGGCAGCAGGGATTCACGGCACCCAAAAAGGCAATCATCGCAAATATATCCTGCGCATGAAAGCCCTCAAAAAAGGTACCTATCACTTGAACCCTGTGTTACTGAATTACTGGATCAAAGACTATGACCAACACTTTCAGGTAAAAGCAGGCGCGATGACCATTCAAGTCAAAGCCGCGAGTACACTGAGAAACAAATCCAAGCAAGCATGGCCTCTCTATGCGATCGGAGCTTCCGTATTTTTACTCTTCCTTATGGTGCTTATGATTCGGCGTCAAAAAGAGGCCAACACACCACCCTCAGAAGAGGAAGTTGCCCGACAACAGCAACAGCAAAAACTGGGCACGCTGATCGCAAACTTGCGCGATGCACACCACGGAACAGACCCCAAAGAACAGATCGAAGCTCTTTATCAGATCTACAAAGAAATTTTAGACAAAATCCCTACCCATCTATCGAGTTTGCGCGATGACATCTGCTATGGTGGACACGATTTCCCTACCGATCAACGACGCCAACTCATCAGCCAGCTCACCAACGATCTCAACCCCAAATTTCCCAGCGAAGCCAGACAACTCCGTAATCTTTGACATCCACCCTCATCCAATCCGCACAAAAGCCCTGCCGATGAAGGAAGGGCATTCCTTCGCTTCGCCTCTAATACCTCGG
>JALTMC010000834.1:0-1823 GCA_027005175.1 Myxococcales bacterium | reverse complement strand
CCTCGGAAGAGACTTATTCTGTTGGGTTGGGAGGGCGAAAGAAAGCCGGTATGATATTCTTGGGATTCAGCTTGACTTGCGTAAGCTGAATCGAACCGATTTTCCGGTTGTTCATAAAGTTTTCAATGTAGAACGGTACACGGATTTTTCGCCTTGACTTGGGCAGTTGAACCCACCGAAAGTCGTTCTGATGCGTTGTGAATCTCATCTTGCCACCACCCAGAGGACTGGGACCCACATAGCTCCGCTCCAAAGGCAGCCACGTTTTGCGTGCGATAGCATAAATAGTTGTACGCTTTCTCTTGTCCACAAAATGAATCACATAACACGGTTGCTTTTGCACCTTTCGCTCCCCTGCCAAAATAACTTTGACACCGATCTTAAAGTAACGTAGCTCCAGGTCACTGCGTAGGCTTTCCGCCTGTGCAACAGACAACATGGAGCGAGGCATCGGCAAAACAGCCCTCCCTTGCCGCAACCAGCCCCCACCAGGATAAAAGGATTGGGTGATTTTTTGTTGTGCGATCGTCATATCCACACGTTGATAGCTAGGTTTCAGGGAATACGTAACCAGCTTACCAGCACGCTCACCCAATGGCGTGACAAGTTTTGTCGTACCTCTCGCCATCATCGTACGAACCAAAGCCAAATTCGCTCGCCCACCCATCGCTGCCACCATCTTCTCCACGATCCTTTCAGCACGAGTTCGAGGAGAAAATCTCTTGGACTTACTTGCTTTCCGATGCTTGGACTTACTTCCTTTCCGATGCTTACTCTTGCTTGCTTTGCGTTGTTTACTCTTGCTTGCTTTGCGTTGTTTACTCTTGCTTGCTTTGCGTTGTTTGGGTTTGGCAGATACAACATCGCTCCAGCCAAGAAAAGCCACAACCACTGCAAGTCCAAGACACCACCCACGAGTTGGCCACATATTCATCGATATCTCCATGTATTTCAAGGAACCACCAGAAACCACCATCATATGTTATACTGTTGTGTTATACCACACCTTGAATGGATTCGACGAGCGCAATCCCATTCCTTCAAGTGAATGTTGGGCATCGTCGAGTTCCAAGACATTGGAAATTCATCAAAGAGATTAATAAAAAGGAGAATCTATGAGTCACTCAACTCAAGAGCCACAAGTAAAACGAATAGGGTTTCATCTCGTAAATATTCTGACTTTCTTCTTGGGGATCTTTTTTAGGCTATCGGTCATAGGTTGGATCTTTCTCTTTTTTGCTATTTTCGAAGTAGTTATTAGGGTTATTTATATCATACTGATGTCTATCTTAATCGAGAGATCGAGGCTTAGAGATACTTTGGATAAATCGTTGTACACCACAATGATTATTATGTATCTTGTCGTTTCACTCTTTACAGTAGATGCTGGAGATCAAGCCTCGTACACGCTTATGCACTATTGGAAAAATCCACCCTCTTGGATGTTCTTCGTAAACTATACTCTCGTTGGTATTTTTATTCTCATGCTTACAGGTGTTTTTTTGAGAAACAGGCGATTAAAAAAAACAACTGCACTCTCTTAAATGAAGCTAAAAAATGCCCCAAAAAGAACTCCTTCACGTACCCGATCATTTCAAAAAATCATGAGTAGGCTCTTGCTTATCACCGCTGTTTTTCTAAAGATACTTTCTGGCCTGAAAGATTGAGCAAAGCGGAAGGCAAAGTATGGGTATAGGAATGTTACATGACTTAGAGCCATGGTTGTCGACGGTGTGGTCGGAGTCTGTCTGGCAGCAGCGTTCTGCTGCACATGAAGAGCGATTGGGTCCGATGTTACGAGGCTATCTGCAGCGCCGCAGTTG
>JALTMC010000833.1 GCA_027005175.1 Myxococcales bacterium | reverse complement strand
CCATTCCACCGCCTTTTCCTGATTGGAGAAGGACCACAACAATCAACAAGGCACTGGCCAAGATATGAATGAATTTAACGAAGGTAATGAAAAAGTCCATGTTTGTTTCCGTTTATCTAATAACGATGAAAAAAGACCTACGACTGTTCGTTGAATTGCTGCGCGGTCAGGATGATATCGGTAAATAAATCCACCTTTAACGATGCTCCGCCGATTAAGGCTCCATCGATATCAGGCTGTTGGATTAGGCTTTCAATGTTGGATGGCTTGACGCTTCCTCCATACAAAATTCGCATGGTATTGGCAACGTTCTTTCCAAAGGATTCGACCAGTTGCTGACGCAACAGGGCGTGAATCTCCTGGGCTTGTTCGGGGCTTGCAGTGAGGCCGGTCCCGATGGCCCAGATGGGTTCATAGGCAACAGTGACACGAGCAGCTTCTTCGGCTGTCAAATTCTGACAGGCTATCGATAGCTGGCTGCTGACACGTTCCTTGGTTTGGTTCTTTTCTCGCTCTTCCAGAGTTTCACCCAAGCAGACAATGGGTTTCAGACTATGGTTGAGGAGAGCACGAAGTTTTTGTTGTACAAACTCATCAGTGTCCCCAAACATCTGGCGGCGTTCGGAGTGTCCGATGATGCCGTAGTTGCAACCAGCAGCTTTGAGCATAGGAGCGGAGACTTCTCCAGTAAATGCGCCACTTTCGCTGGGATGAACATTCTGTCCAGCGACTTGAATCGGAGTTCCTTCCGCTGCTTGAGCAACGGCATGAACTGCAAGGAGGGTTGGAGCGACAACCACATCCACAGTGATCGGGTGTGCAGCCAAGGCAGTCACAACGTCGCGAGTAAAAGCGACCGACTCAGGCAGAGTCTTATTCATTTTCCAGTTGCCTGCAATCAGGGGCTGTCGTGTCATTGACTACAATCCTCTTTGTTGTCCAGGGGTCTGGGTGGGAGTTATTGTTACAGTTGAGAAGCGGAATAACGGGCACTTGCAACTTGCAAAGCAGCCAAGCCGGGGAGGGGTTTTCCTTCGAGGAAAGTCAGAGCAGCTCCACCTCCGGTGCATACATGGTCTACCTTGTCATGAAATCCCATTTGACGAATGGCTGCGGCGGAATCGCCGCCTCCCACTATGGTATAAGCTTGCGTCTCTGTGAGGGCTTCAGCCACGGCACGAGTTCCTTCGGAGAAAGCCTTGCGCTCAAAGAAGCCCATGGGTCCATTCCAGAAGATCTTGCCAGCATTCATGATGTGTTTGGTGAATGTCTCACATGTGCGAGGACCGATATCAAAGCCCATCATCCCTTGTGGCACTCCCGGACCGGAGAGCCGTGTCTCACTGTTGTCTGGGCTATCGCTGACCACATGATCTGTGGGCAATTGAATGTTGACCTCATTGTGATGGGCCAATTGTAAGATCTGTTCTGCTACCTCGATCTGCTCTTTCTCTAGAAGGGACTCTCCGACTTCGACTCCTTGCGCTGCTAGGAAGGTATAGGCCATGGCTCCACCGATTAAGATCGTCTGACACTTTCTTAAAAGCTGTCGGACCAGAGTGATCTTATCGGAGACTTTGGCACCACCCAGGATTGCGATAAAGGGTCTAGCAGGCTCATCTACAAGGCGCTGCAGAGCTGTGAGTTCTCTCTCGACCAAGAAGCCCACGCCAAAGGGACCTTGCATGTGGTTGAGGATTCCGGCCATCGATGCGTGCTCTCGGTGAGCCGTCCCAAAGGCATCGTTGATATAAATCTCTGCAAAGGAGCCCAACTGCCTGGCAAAGGCTGTGTCATTGGACTTTTCGCCAGGATCAAATCGCAAATTTTCCAACAGGACGATATCACCGGTACGCATCTGACGAGTCAACTGCGTGGCAGTATCTCCGATGGGATAGTCCGTCAACATAATCTCATGGTCGAGCATCTCGGCCAGATGACTTGCGACAGGCTCTAAACTGTACTCTTTTTTGATCTGGCCTTTGGGTCGCCCCAAATGGGAGGCCAACACTACACGACAAGAGCGAGCCAGGGCATAATTGATGGTTGGGACTGCTGCTTCCAACCGTGTGAGATCAGTGACCTGACCCTCTTCACTGATGGGCGCATTCAGATCCAGCCTCATAAAGATGCGCTGCTCCGCAATGTCCATCTGGTTGATTGCGGGAATGCCATTCCACGCCATCGCTCCAATCTCCTCTCTCCATGTTACTTCCAGGTAGCTGCTCGGTTGTCTTAGTAACTGCTCGGTTGTCTTCTTTGTTTATCCATTTGATTTCAAATGGTTGACTCTCTCGAAGAACGCTTGAGAAGTAGACTCAAACATGCTTTTCTACCCTGTCCAGCCTTCAAATGGCTTTCCCTTCTATCACTAACGTTGGTTCGAGTCAAGCCCAAATCCTGAGCGTTTTTCCACAATTCAATCAGCCATTCAAAGTCAAAAGTAGAAAGTCCAACCTCGAAAGTCGAAGCGACCAGAAACTTTGATTTTTATGCTAGATTGCGTATGACTTTTGACAAGGATACATTCCACTTTTGACTTTTCTTACTTGGAGCAAAGCGAGCCATGAAACAGAGCATAACTAATTG
>JALTMC010000832.1 GCA_027005175.1 Myxococcales bacterium | reverse complement strand
GCTCTTCATCAAGTAAAAAAACCCCTCTTTCTCCCACTCCCCGCCCCAACGAGAAAACTGTAGCCAAGAGCCCTTCCCAACCAAAGAACAAACGACCGTTCCCATCTGTCAAGGAGACTGGAAGAATGAGAATGAGAAAAAAGCAACCTTGGGCACAACTCTTTGGTCTATTTCTCTTTCTGGCACTGGTAGGCTTTGGTGTTCGTGTCAGCGGATGTGTACACTCCCAGACCCATGGGACAAAACCACCTACAAGGACAGCACCATTGGTACGTCGCTCAGCCCCTCCAACCCAAGCCAGGACAAAACGTCTGCCAACCACCAAGCCAAAGATCACGGGCAAACGTCCAAGCTCTGAACCCAAAGGTAAAAAAGAAAAAAAACGTCCCCTTCCACCACAGGCTACTCCGGCCTCTGTATTTCATATCAAAAGAAACAAGAATCGCAATGAAGTCCACTATGGGGTCCGACTTGACAAAGCATGCAAGCCTGTAGGGAAAAAGCCTGTTTACCCTTACTGGCGAACACTAGAAAAAGGCCCCAATGTAAGAGAAAAACTACAGCTTTTTGAACACATCGCATATGGTATTAGCTCCCAAAGGGTAAAGGGAGAAAAGATAACCATTCGGTTAAAACCACTTCGCTCACGCTCGATTGAGATTGTAACGCGATCGAAGGATGGAACTTGTCAGGCCTTTGCTTATGCGGTGATTGCCAAACTGCGAGTCCGGTTGCGCTCCATCTATGTGTTTGCGGTTCCATCATTTCCTTTCCCTCGGGTAAAGTATATAAAGCTATTTGGAGTAAACCAAGAGAACAAACCAATCCTGGAAAAGATTAAGAAATAAAAAAGATGCCCCTTAAGCACATACCATATCAGTCGTCAGGACAAGAAGCTTCTCCTCCAAAAAGGGAGAAGTTTCATTGGACTCTGCCAAGTGTCTTGGAAAGAATCAGCCTCGCGATGCTCATTTTCTTTTCCTACTCCGGATACTACGGTATCAACTTGTGGCTCGAACGGGAAAAAAACGAATTTTATCAACCCGCCTTTTGGATTGACTATCTTGTCCCTCTAGCTCCCTATTGGATCGTAGTCTATTTGGGACTGTACACGATCCTATTCGCTCCCATCTTCGTGATAAGAGATCGCTTTTTATTTCGACAAGTTGCATATACCTACCTGCTCACCCAGGTCGCCTCTTGGATTCTCTTTCTTGTATTTCCAGTCAAAATGATTCTACGCCCTGCCATGGCAGACCTAACTGCCAATAGCTATGTAACTTGGCTGACAAAGCTAACCTACTACCTGGATCCTCCCAACTGTACTTTCCCTTCCATGCATGTTGCAATGGCCGCTGTCGCAGCCATGAGCTGTTGGAAAGTCGACCGATATATCGGTAAGATAGCATTGACATTCACCGGGATGATCGGTGTCTCGACTCTCTTTGTAAAACAACATTATATCAGCGACGTCTTTATGGGTTACATCCTCGCCTACACGTCCTACTATCTCGTATTGAAATACTACCCCATCAAAGATATCCCCAAAGGCCATCTCCGAATGCACCGCTCCAACTCCATCTATCTGGTGTTGATGTACATCACCTTCATGCTCGTTCTCGGGTATCTCTATGTGTCTGGCTGGACACCCTGGAAAACAAAGGGTATCTAAAACAAAGGTAAGTCATACCCAGCAGAATTCTTTCACCGAACAAGGGGCTACGATGCTCCAAAAACCCATTAGCTATCAGGATCATCCAGTAATGATGTTCGCTGCCTCCTCCTGCCCGAAAAGGTAAGAAGCTCATCCAATCTCCTGGCTCTCTCCTGGCATCCTCCACAGGGGCGAATTCCCACCGCTACAGTGAACTCTTTCAACAGTTCACCCAAACCTGTATCTTCTTCTCTCCAACCTGGAAGCCTCATAGGTCGCTTTCTACTCATCTGCCTCTCCACCATCGTTCCAGTTACATATCAGGATTACCCAGTCGTTGTTCACGCCGTCCTGCAACAGTTGCTGCCGGTTGTGTTCCCGGAACCAATGGAGCTACTGCATACACATCTCCAATACCCCTGGAAGCCGAAACATCTCTCGACTCTCGGCTTGTTCGGCTACCCCGTCCTCCTCTTGCTCTAGGGCTTATTATATCCGGCATATCCTCCATTGTTAAACTTCCTTTTCTCTTTGAAGACTTTCCGTCAGGCCCATAGTAACTCACGGTATCTGCTGAACGAAGCAACTCGTCCATAACCCTGGAAGCTTCTTCCTCATCCAAAGGTGCCAGAGTATCATCCACATACGGAGATGTTCGAATCCTTGGGGCTAGAGTTCTCCCAAACAATCCTTCAAAGCTGACATTTGTCATCTGTCCGCCTACCGCATCTGGGTCACTCCGCTTAATTTCGTCAGCTTTCGACAACATCTGCGCCAGCGTTTCTTCCTTTTCTTCCTCTGTTGACCAATCTTCATTATGGTCATCCCCCATAAAAGGGGCCATCGGACGCAAATAATACTCCATGGCCTCCTTTTCCTTCTGCACCTCCTCAGACGTCGGAGGATGATACTCCGTTATAGGATCTTTCGAAAAATCGTAC
>JALTMC010000831.1 GCA_027005175.1 Myxococcales bacterium | reverse complement strand
GGTCTGATTGTGTTCTTCACATCGATGCAACAAACGTAAAAGTAGGATAAGAACTGTACAACATGGTATATCCTAAAAGAAACATGTTGTGGCAGCAGGTCCCTGGACTTGTCGCTCACAGCAGAATGTTCAAGAATCATGCGGGCGAACATAGGCTCTGAAGATCGGGAAACAAAGTCATGCTGTCAAGTATTGAGAAAATTGCGGGACTACGCCTCATCAAAAAGATTGCGGCAGGTGGGATGGGCGAGATCTGGATGGCAAAACGAGAACGAGACGAGGGTTTCGAGAAGGATTTTGCAGTCAAGATGATCCTGCCACACCTGACAGAGAACAGCGAATTTGTGCAGATGTTCCTGGATGAAGGTCGTTTGGTTGGAAATCTGGATCACCCCAACATCTGCCAGATCACTGATATGAACCAATCGAACGGTATCTACTACATGATCATGGAGTATATCGATGGTATCGTATTGACTGATGTGATTGATAAAATTGCTCGCAAAGCAACCTTTGTTCCTTTTGAGCACTGCTGTGAAATTATCCGGGCCGTGTGTGCGGGACTGGAGCACGCACACTCTGCCGTCGATCGTCATGGCAGCTCCTTAAATATCATCCATCGCGACATCTCACCTCCCAATATCATGATCCGGCGAGATGGCTTCGTTAAGATCATTGATTTTGGTGTCGCCAAAGCAGCGATCCGCCTTCAACGAACCCAACCGGGTTTGTTGAAGGGAAAGATAGGCTATATGTCACCCGAACAAGTGCTGGGAGAAGAACTCGACCATCGCAGCGACATCTTTGCCTTGGGTGTTGTGTTGTGGGAGATGTCAACCAGCCGCCGCCTGTTTTGGGGTGACAACGAGATGACAGTCCTTAAAAAAATTAGAGAGGGAAATTACCCCCTCCCCTCGCACTTTCGTGAGAACTATCCCCCTGCGTTGGAATGGATCATCATGAAGGCTCTCACCTATCATCGAGAGGAGCGTTTTCAGACCTGCGCTGAGATGGAAATGGAGCTTCGCAATTTGGCGAACAAAGAAGGCTACTACAGTGGACAACGCCAACTGTCTGACTTTGTGAGAAGCCTCGACGATATCGAAATCCCCACCTCCTCCAAAGAAACACCTCCCTCCGGTTTGACAAAGACACAGCAAAGTGACCTGACATTCATTCCCAAAGAGCAAACTCCAGAGAAGCTCTTGCATAGCTTTGAATTCACTCCACCAGCCCAAGGGCAACGCATCATTATCGTTGATGACGATCCATACGTACAAGATATCGTGAGCATTATTCTCATGGATGAGGGCTATGAAGTGCTGCACGCTTACGATGGAGTCGAGGCTGTCGAGAAAATTCGAGAAACACTTTTTGATGCCTGTCTACTTGATCTGGATATGCCCCGTAAAGACGGACGTAGTACACTGGTAGACATCAAGCGCATTCGGCCCTCGCTGCCCTGCATCATTCAAACGGCAAACGAAGACTTTTCTCTGGCCACAGAAATGGGACGGCTTGGTGCTGTCACCTACTTACTTAAACCTGTACGCAAGAAAGTCCTGGAGGAGACCGTCACCCAAGCACTCAACAGCCGACCCACTGTCCATGAATGGGAGCGCTTGGTCAACAATGACTACCCCACATTTTTGGCACAATTACAAAGCCGATACCACGCCCTCTCTCACACGGATTCATCAGCCAAAGTTCGCCATAGCATGCTCGCAACACAGTATGAATATATCATGGCTTGGTTGGGATCTCTGGCCGCAGCTGCTTATCTTCACGAGGATGCTTTTGATGAAGAGGTCAACGCGATCCTGCTGCACTTCATTGACGAATTCAATACACGCACATGGTATGCTTGGATTCATTTTGTAGGGGAAGCATACCGTCGCCAAGGCAAAGCCCTCTTTTCCCGCACACTACAAAACCTAACCGTGGAGGTTCCGGAGCCAGAGACAACAGACTATACAATCCTCCAAGAACTCATAGAAAAGATATCCTCACTCTCCGGAAAATGGTCAGACAACTCGCCTCCTTCGTATCAAAACGCTTTTATGCTACTCAATGAATATATAGAAAACCACTGGCGTCGTGACGACTTACGTAGCGAGCGGGAAATCAATAAATTGGTGGAAGTGATCGCAAACTTCCTCGAACTGTTGCTCAAAAAAGTTCATCGCCTGATCGATTATCAGCTCGCTCGTGTCAACGGAATGACCGCTTCAGGAGACAGCACACAACATCAACTCATGCTCCTACGAGGAACCAATCCAACAGCAGGTAACTACACTTCACAGCCCACAGAGAGCCTTCAACTCTTGCAAGTCTATCTCTTTGACATGGTTGGAAAGCCCATGTTTCCCATGGATCCATTTGTGATCGCCAGCACTGCGACAGAGGAAGAAAGTAAACATTTGGGACTCGCATTTCCCACCCAGTTCTCTTCCTCACGTGACCCTCTTTATCGCTGTACCACCTCGGGTCAACTCTGCAAACCACGCAAACATGGATACCACCCAGGACAACTCCTCCGCGCCCGACTACAACACAAATCCTCTGCGAACAAATAACAAACCACAACACTCACAAC
>JALTMC010000830.1 GCA_027005175.1 Myxococcales bacterium | reverse complement strand
ATACTACTGGAGTAGAAGAGTTCAGTAGTATGCAGCGATGACAAAGGAAAAGCACCTTCCCCACCTCTGCTTATCATAGTTCTTTGGACTTGAGACAACCTTATAGTACGGACGTAGACCACAAGAGGCAAGCAGTATTCATCCAACTCGCCGATAAAAAAGCGGCACCTCCTCACACTGCAGGAGAGAATAGCATTAAAATCAGAGAGAAGAGAGGGGGTTAGTTACGCTTCTTTTGAAACTTATATTTGTGATTCCTACCGTGAATATTCGTGCAAAGCAACCCCGTCGCCCAGTAGCGACACGAGATTGTCATGTCACGGCTATTCGTTTTGGCTTTCCCTTTCAGACCTTGTTCTGTCAGGTGCAACGTGAGCAACGTACCCAACACATGCCAGGACCACGTGCCGCGATATCGGCGAGTGACAACTCTTTGGGGAAAACGATGTACCGATGTAAAAAGAGCCCGTTGGTACTTGTGCAATTGCAACGACATCCGCATGCCACGGATCATCTGAAGAGTCCGCCCTATCGCCACACGTCGTGCCTTGGGTAATTTATGCAGGTTTCTTTGAAGAAACTTCGCCATTCTCAGCATCTTTGTTTTGTCGAGGTCATACTTACCCATCGCTTGCTTCGTTATCACAACCAGCGGGCTGGGTCTTGGACGAGGTCGAGGACGCACAACCACTCGCAACATAGGCTTTAACCGAGGTGGATCAACAACAATGACTCGAAGCCTAGGACGCAGGCGAAGAAAAGGCCGAGGGCTTCGAAGCGGCGGTAGAAAAAGACGTGGCATCGGCCGCCTCCGGGTCACCGACCGCCTTCGAGCAAGAGGGCCAACCCCACGCAATGACAAAGGTCTCCTTTCCAAGGTTCGCCCACGAACTCCAAGCCTTGTTTTTTGTCGCAAGCTACGCCCACGAATTCCTAGCTTTATTTTTTGTCGCAAGGTTCGCCCACGAATTCCTAGCTTTATTTTTTGTCGCAACACAGGCTTCAGCGCAGGAGGTCGGACGCGACCATGCTTTCGACGTATCGCAAGCCTTTGAGGATGCTTGACGGTGGGCTCTTTCACCTTTGCGACATGAGGCTGTTTGCGGACCCACAAGGGAGGGGTCTTATGGATGGGTTTAATCATCAACTGAAACTCTTGCACTCGTCCAAATCGCAGCTTGATGATACCACCTTTTTCTATGAATTTACGAGGGATTCCAACACTCGCATAAAAACCCATGGGGTCATTGGAGGTGATTCTGTCCCAATCGTAGACATAGATCTCCAGAGTATCACTCGGAGACATGGGGATCTGTGCTGACTGCCCCCACATCGGGAGTAGTGTATTCGCAGAGCGTTTCGTCCGCAACACCTCCATCCCATTGATCTTTACAATCGCAAAGGTGTCGGGAAGGTACGTGCCAGTGGAAGCAAAACGGAATGCTTTCTTTGCCAATACCGCCTTCCAATTAAGAATGTCTTTTACGTGCTCTAAGAAGCGAGAAAACTTATGTAGCTTCTTCTTTTTCTTTCCGAAGCAACCGATATCCCAGCATCGACCGTTGAATCGTGTGGGCAAGACCATAGCACCCAACGCAGTGATGCGGCAAACCTGTTGTGCTTGGACAGAGCGCAGCGCAGGCATCCCACCCCAGAAAAGAAGCACCCCTACAAGAGAAAAGAGCCATCGTTTTATCATACTCATCTCATCCAGAGGGGGGCACAATCTCTAGCCATTGAAACCAGATGGGATGATTGTCTTTGTACCATTGCAATACATCCAAAAGCAGCTTTTGTTGTTTGGGTAATATCACCTCAGAAGGGATCCGATCAAAGCAGAGGGTCATCCCCTTCTCGTTGTAGTCAAGAGCCTCACAACACAACGTTTGTAGCTCGTTTCGAATTCGTCCAGAATCGGAGATCCGAACAGGTCGATGACGAAAGTCTTCTCCAGAGAAAAAGCGCACGAGCAGAGGATTAAAGACGGAGCGGGCCTCATCCCACTCATCCTTGATACGCAAGGTCAGATCGATAGTTTTATCCGTATGTGGCGTGGCAACCCGCACAGAGACTTTGTAGGAGCAGTCTCCAACCTTCTCGATACCGGAGATTCCCGAATAGGGATCGGAGCACATATAGCCTGTCACTGCGGCCACATCCCAGCGTTTCTCAGGAAAGAAGTCATCGATGCGCAGCACCCGGTGTTGGAGGGGCATCCCTGCATCGCGAGCATCCCGAATCATCTCCTGGTACAAGGCGACCTCGTCGGCTTGCATGGATTCACCGACCACCTCCGCCAGGGTCTCAGCAAAGTTTGGTGCTTCAGGGTTCAACCCCATCACATGTTGTTCTTTGTCATAGGGCAGATTGAATCGCGATGTAAACACCACAAAGGTCCCGTCAAGCTCCAACATCGGAGACAAGCTGGCAGCCTGAATCGCCTCGGCAGATGCAGCATAACCGTCACAGATCAGCACATGGGTACGACCTTCCTTATCACTCCATGAACCCACATTGTAGATGGGAGCATAGGTTCCAGAGTCACAAAACGCGTTCATCCCAGATGGTAATGGATGTGAGTCATCCACCCGATGAACCCCCAAAGACTGCCACTCGTCCCACAACTTCCCGATCCGCCTTTCACGACTCTTACCACGCAGCGTCCACACATGCACATCTTCCGCTTGGATACCAGGGTAGGCATCCTGAATGGCTTCGAGAACACGAGCACGGGGAGTTCGAAAATCAAGCAACACAGAACGATCTGCTGCTTTGTCGACAACACGTTTGGGAAGAAAGAGGTTCCCGATATAACCTTCGTACGGTCGTGTTACCCGAAGCGGCTGATTAAACAAATGCAAGACAGCCATAGGGCCAGTATCTTTACCAAGGGCGAAGCGAGATGTATTCTCTAAAGTATCAATCGCAGCCCCCCACACTGTAATCCCCGCTGTCTTGAGGTCCTGGTAAAAGCTCTCCCAAGAGTAAGCGGGATCATTCAATAAGCGGGTGATGCGCTGATCCAGCCACTGCGCCACTTGGGGCCGTGCATACACCCGACCAAAACCAAGCTGGGGATTGGAACCCATCTCTGGAGTCTCCCCCGCTTTGGGCATCAAGCCCTCTCCCAAACACACCATAATGGCATGGTTTTCAGGCAACAGGCGCGACGCCGCCCACAGCCCCTCACTCATAGCATAGGCTGAGATCGCATCAGCATCTTTTTTGACTTGATTGAGGACCTCCTTTTCCTGATCCGCCCCCTCACCAAAACGACCAAAGAGCTTCGTTCCCATCGCAGTAACAGCAGCCGTCATCGCCATTAATCGCTCCATCCGACCATCGAGAAACGATGCATTCTCCGGCCCAGAAGAGGCAGAGTTCCCCAGGTTCAAGGAAACATCCACATCCTCCAACCAAAGATGGAATCGATTTAAAATGGGGAGCGTATCAAAGGCCCCCTCAGCAATCAGATCACGCCGCTCTCGCTGTTCTTCCGTCAAACTCATATCACATCCTTAAAAAACAGAAGTCATCCATTCCAAACAAACCAATCGACTGGAAGCCTCAAACTAGCATAGGCCCTGATCAGGAACAAGGATTGACAGGCCCAAGCCCAAACAGGTATTCCTAAAGTCCACCAAACCTTTTGGTGCGCTGTACTCCATCCTCTGTACTTGAGGCTTGGGCTAGACTCAGCAGAACTCACACACCAGCCCGATCGGAACTCTCTATGGTGGCAACAGCCTCTTATTTTCTTCCCATCAGCGCCAAGACATTACATATGTGGTGGATTGCATTTTTAATCACACAAGCCATTGAGATACCGATCTATATGTGGATGGTGCCAAGGCGGCGTTGGCCGATACAACTCTTAATTGCATTTGGGGCTAGCGCCATCACACACCCTTTCCTGTGGTTTGCGTATCCCTGGTATATGCCTGCACCCGGATGGCTTTTGTTTTTCGTAGGGGAAGGACTTGTTGTCCTCGTCGAAGGCATGTATCTTCGTGTGCTTGGGATCAAGAATCCATTTTTATGGGCTTTGTTGGCGAATGTTGTCAGCGCGGGAGCTGGCGAAGCCATCCGTGTCGTGTGGCCTCATCTGCTTTCCTGACTCCCAACCAAAAAACTCGACAAAAAACACACATCCCCAAGGTAGGATTCTGTGCATGTTAGCTCCATACAAAGTGTTGTTGTTGGACATGAACAACACATTCATGTTTGATGAAGATCGATTTTCCCCCACTCAGGATTACTATCTCATTTACAAATGGGTCGAGGGTCAGGGTTTATCTGCCGAAGAAGTCAATCGTTATATGACCCAGTGCTACGATCGCATCATCGCGGATTATACGAACCCTGCGAAGGTGGAAGACTTCCCTCAAGTCCGCGATGTGCTGACAGAGTTGGGGGCTCCTCCAGAACAGCTTGGTTTTTTGGAAGAGACCTTTGCACACTATGAACAAGGCCATGTTCCCGCAGAATATACCGAGATGCTTCGCCTGTTGTCTGAACACTTTCGTTTGGGATTGATCTGCAATCTTTGGGCACCCAAAGGACATTGGCAAGACTACCTCACGGCCACCGGTATTTGGGATCTGTTTGACCTGCTCGTCTTTTCCTCGGACTACAACTTTATGAAACCCTCCCCCAAGATCTTTCATCTCGCCCTAGAGCACTTCCAAATCGATCCCTCTCGCGTAGTCCACATTGGAGACAGCCATCATCACGATGTCTGTGGAGCCCACAACTCTGGGATCGATAGCATCTGGATCCAACACGACCAAGAGCTACCCACAACGGGACCTTCCCCCACACATATCATAAAAAACTTACTCACACTGAAAGAATATCTACCGCAAACCAACAAGAAAAGTTAACGATGCTACCACAACAAAAACCCCGCCAAAGATTGGAGTGTCACGCATCATGTTTGGATTCCGGGAAAAAGTAACCATTGAAGGAAGACCAGAAGCCTGCCGTTGATACAAGTGGAGCGATTGTATGCAAAAAAACAAACATGTTGTGAGTATTCCATAGCTTGAAGATTCTCACGGCAAGTCAAAAAAAGAGGGATCGTCGGGAATGGTCAGGTATTCAGAATCAAGTGAGATGATGTGGGCTGCTCGCACAGTGATGGAGGAGCACCCTGATCCAAGCCTCAACGATACAGTGTGGTACCAAGAGCCTGTGGAAAACCCCAAAGCAACTCTCTTTGACCCATCCTGGCACAATCCCGCAGAACATGTGCTCTCCCCGGCAAGCATACCACCCGATATCTCCAACCCACAGCCAAAGGCTGCGATTCACACACTTGCCCGACATCAACCAGCACAGACAAACACACCCACTCCCCAAAAAGTACACTCTGTTCGAAACATGACGGTTCTGCCCAAGGTCATGTCCAATGGCAGCGAGGTAAAGTGGTCACAAGAAGGGCAGACTCGGTATCAGACCCTCTCAAAGCTCGGAGAAGGGGGAGCAGGAGAGGTGCTCCTTGTTCGGGACAGCGACATCAAACGCCGGGTCGCCATGAAGATCATAAAACAGGGCGACCAGGGAATGAGTATCGCTCGATTTGTTGAAGAAGTTCGCACAGTAGGACAGCTCGAACACCCCAACATTGTGCCCATTTACGATGTCGGTCGCAACGAAGAAGGCCACTACTTCTTCACCATGAAATACGTCGAGGGAGAGTCGCTTGACAGTGTGATAGAGAAGCTCAAACAAGGCAATCGGAGTTATCACAAAAAATATACATTTGAGCGACGTATCCAGATCTTCACAACGATCTTGGAAGCTGTCCACTATGCCCATCAGCAGGGTTTTATTCACCGCGATCTCAAACCCGAAAATGTAATGATTGGAAATTACGGTGAAGTGATGCTTATGGATTGGGGAATCGCAAAACGCCTTCATGACTCCAGTCACCTTAAACCCGAAGATCAAAGAAACTTTCAAACCCAACTGGGTGCCGTCATAGGTACCCCTGCTTATATGGCTCCAGAGCAAGTGTCAGGAAACGATCTTGACGAACGTACCGACATCTATAGCCTCTGTGTTCTCTTCTATGAGTTCCTTACTCTCCGTCATTATTTGGAACACAAAAGTAGCCCACAAGAATACCTGTTTGGTGTTCTGATGGAGGAGCCTGTCGATTCCGAAAAAATAACGGCTCCGATCCAAGGAGCTGTACCTCGTGAACTTGGGTATCTTCTGCGCAAAGGAATGGAAAAGCTCCCCGAACAACGATTCCAAAGCGTACAAGAAATGCTGGATCTGTTACAGAGCTTTCAGGAAGGTCAAATTCGCGTCCGATGTGCTGCGACGTTTCTCAAACGACTCTGCTTCCAAGCTGCTCACTTTCTCGACAATCACCACTCCCTCGGCACACTCCTCGCCGTCATTGCCTTTGCAACCATGCTCCTTGGTGTCTTTCAAATCGGTAGCCTCTTCGGACAGTGACGAACCCATCCGGAAAGATCATCAACATTTTGCTGTGAGCAACAGACCATATCCATGAATCATCCGAACGAAGCGACTCACTCTATCAAGAACCCAACCAAAGAGTCAGGCGGAACGTCAGAAATGAAGCACTGTAGGCAAAAAGAAGCAGAGAGGAGAACGAGATCAAAGGCCACTTCCAGGAACCTGTTTCTTTCTTCATCACAGCCAATGTCGAGACACATTGTAGCGCAAAAACAAAAAAGATAAGCAAAGACAAAGCAACAGCGAGGCTTTCAACAGGGTCGTCTTTTTGGGAGCCTGGAGGGCGAAGGTACCGAGGTAAGACCTGTTGCAAAGCTTTGGTATTCTCATCTGTAGCCTTGACTGCATACGTTTGAGCCATGGTGGCAACAATCACTTCGCGTGCAGCGAGTGATGCCACAAGGCCGATACCCACGCGCCAGTCGAAGCCCAGCGGTGCGATCAGCGGCTCGATGGTTTTTCCCATCATGGCAGCGTAGCTATTTTCAAGCTGGTAGGAAGAGATCGCCTGCTCTCCCTTCGATTGCACCGATGCAGGAACCTTGACGGTTGGAAAGTTGAGCAAGAACCACAACACAATCGACGCCAACAAGATAATCGTTCCTGCCCGGCGAACAAAGCGCATCACAGGGGTCCACACTCCTCGAAAGACCGTGAGAAGAGACGGCAGACGATAAGGGGGAAGTTCAATATAAAAAGGAAGGGTAGAGCCTCGCAGCGGCCCCCGTCGCAAGAACCACGCAAGGATGAGACCGGAGAGGGCGCCGAGGAGATAGAGGCCCAACAACACCAAACCTTGGAGGTTGAAGATACCGATGGTTGTGGCGGGAATAAACGCTGCGATCAGCAAAGCATAGACAGGCAATCGGGCTGAGCATGTCATGAGAGGTGCGACGAGAATCGTGACCAAGCGGTTCTTTGGATCGGGAATACCGCGGGTCGCCATAATTCCTGGGATCGCACACGCATACGACGAAAGCATCGACACAAAGGAGCGCCCATCCAGACCGACACTCCCCATCAATCGATCGATAAGAAAGGCCGCTCGACTCATATAACCGATGTGTTCCATCAAGGTGATCAACAAAAACAGAAGCGCGATCTGTGGAAGAAACACCACAACACTACCAACTCCCGCAATCACACCATCAACCAAGAGCTGGCGAAGCCAATGATTGGGCAGTGATTGGAAGAGAGCTCCCAGAGAAAGAACCCCTTGCTCCATGAGATCTTGGAGAGGAACCGCCCATTGAAAAATCGCCTGAAAGAAAAAAACCATCACAACGATAAAGAACAACACACCAAAAACAGGATGAAGCAACAGCTTGTCAAACGCATCGGTCAGAGGTGTTCCCTCGGTAGGGGTCTGGTACGATTCTTTCAGAACACCATCAGCCCAAGCGAATCGCTCTTCTGGGTCCAACGGAGGGCTGCGGCGAGGCTTACGCCTTTGATACTTCTCCTCCGAACCCAAAAGCTCACGTAGATCCTCCAGACCAATTCCACGATTGCCAACCACCCCAACCACAGGAATACCGAGATCCCGCTCCAGTTTAAACGGATGTATCTGCCCACCACGTGCCTTCAACTCATCAAGCATGGTCAAGACGAGAATAACAGGCTTCTCCGTCAGCTTTAATAAAGCCCCAAGCTGCGGCAACGTCCGAGACAAAGAGGTACAGTCTGAAACAAACAAGATACAGTCTGGTGTTTGACTTCCAGGCATATTCCCCGTCAAAACATCAACTGCAACCTCCTCCTCCGGAGACAGTGCCTCGAAGCTATATGCACCCGGTAAATCAACCAACATCGCCTGTTGGTGATGGGGCAGAGAGACAAGGCCTTCGTATCGTTCAACCGTAACACCGGGATAATTTGCCACCTTTGCACGCAACCCAGTCAGCGCATTAAACAAAGTTGACTTACCAGAATTGGGACTCCCTACCAATGCCAACAACTGACGCTTCTGCTCAGCCTCACCCAAGCCAGAAGTTTCTTCACACATCAAAGATCTTCCTTAAAAAATACTCACAAGTAACGATGACCAAGTTTCTTTCACTTTTGAATGAAGAAACCCTTGGTAGACAAGAAGCCGCTACAGATTAGAAGTGCAACAGACTTCGTTACACTTACCTACTCGGAAATTTGCTCAAGAATGCTGAATCGGTAACACATGAATGTCACAAGAGTCCTGACGGCGCAAACAAAATCGACTACCGCGAATCTCATATTCAACAGGCCCGGCAAGAGGTGCTCTCTGTCGAACACGCATAATACTCCCAGGAACAAATCCAAGATCACGCAAACGACCGGCAAAGGGGTTGTCCTGATTAACCCACGAAACTTTGGCATATTGCCCCGCCGTCAAGTCACACAATGGAACCGCGTCTTCCAAGGAAGACCCCTTCTTCTTTGACACAACTTTCGAAACATTCATGGAATGAATTCCTTCCTACACATACTCCAAGAGACATCACTCCTCAGACTCGTAAGGAACACCACCCCAAAAAGATGACGAACGATACAACAACATTTCAAGCTTATATCTGTGTTGGAGAGAGGTGCCCTTCCCAAAAGCAAAACACCCACAACACAAAACACAGACACAAGCCCAGCGGTTTGCGAGCCATTCAGAGCTTCGAATTTGGAACTTCAAACGAAAACTAACGATACCTTTGGTGTTGTATTTCCGACCTGAAGAGTGATGACCATCAGATCGCAAGTACCCTACCCAAGACTTTTTCTGCTTACCTATATATATGAACCTCATTCAAAAAATCAAGGAGTCAGCTATCAACAGCGGTCACAAGCACCGTCAACGCTGTTGACAGTGGCTTGCAAGACATAGCCTGCCACCCTCGACAAAGACAACGCAAGACAAGGATTTTCAACAAGTTACAGAACCTCACATGTCTGACACAAAGGCTGCATTAGGGAAAGACCAAACAACAAAAAGCTTTGACCAGAAGGTCGGGCTGCATCGAAATGGAGAATGACCATGTCAATAGCAACCACATGGAGAGGAAGTCTGCGAAAGATGAGACATGCTTTACGCCGCCCAGAGCAAACAGTCCTTCACTGGCACAAACACAGCCCAAGCGCTCGGTCTCTCCCGGCAGGGCCTCCTCAAAAAAATGGCCCGATACGGGATCGAATAACCCAAAGCGAAAGACCCATCCTCCCAAACCCAAACTTGAGAAAAGTTGTAGTTACTGGTAACAACTCAAGTGGACTGAATTTCGAATTCATGGCCAAAAAACTCATCACAAACAAGAATGTCAAGCGACACGATTGAGCCATACGATGGTGGAAACATGTGCAAGCGAACACTTCACATATCTCTTGTGTTTTCAATCCTTATGTTACAAGGTTTTCTCGCTTCGCCATCCCTTGCCAAGGAGTGGATGGAGTGGCGTTATGTTGGAGTGGAGGCAAAGGATCGAAATCCAGCCTTTGCAGCAAGGCTGGCACTGGCTCTACGCAATCGACTAAAAAAGGTACGAGCCAAAGGTGTCTTTACCAGCCCCACAAACAAAAACCGGGTTCGCGTCTGCATTCGACTGCGAACAAGAGTTGTCTTTCTAGACTCCCAACGACAACGAAAGAGAGTCTATCCCAACACAACATTATCCATGTCGCACT
>JALTMC010000829.1 GCA_027005175.1 Myxococcales bacterium | reverse complement strand
GAACACAAATCAAGTCTGCCCCTTATCGATTGAGCTTGCAGATTGACCTTGCGGTTTGACCTTGCAGATTGAAGAGCTTCTGATGAGGGGAGGGAGGGCAGGTGCGATCCCAAAAAGGGGGGCATGTTTTTCGGCTGGGTGTTTTGTTGGGTTGACGGTCCTATTTTCGAACGTAGATGGCGCTGCCGCCTTCACGGAATTCTTGGGCCTTTTCTTTCATTCCGTGTTGGGCTGCTTCTTCGACATCGATATTTCGTTTTGCAGCGTATTCACGGACGTCTTGGGTGATCTTCATGGAGCAAAATTTGGGTCCACACATGGAGCAGAAGTGTGCTTGTTTGGCGGCGGGAGCGGGCATGGTTTCGTCGTGGTAGGAGCGTGCTGTGTCAGGGTCGAGTGATAGATTGAACTGATCCTGCCAACGAAATTCGAAGCGAGCTTTGGACAAGGCGTCATCCCATTTGCGGGCTCCGGCGTGTCCTTTGGCGAGGTCGGCGGCGTGAGCTGCAATTTTATAGGTGATGACACCTTCTTTGACATCTTGTTTGTTGGGAAGTCCAAGGTGTTCTTTGGGGGTGACATAGCACAACATAGAAGTACCGAGCCAACCGATCATAGCGGCACCGATGGCGGAGGTGATGTGGTCGTAACCGGGAGCGATGTCTGTGGTCAGGGGTCCCAATGTATAGAAAGGAGCGTCGTGGCAAAGTTCGCGTTGTTTGTCTACATTTTCTTTGATCAGGTGCATGGGGATATGGCCGGGACCTTCGATCATGACTTGAACATCGTATTCCCAGGCGATGCTGGTGAGTTCGCCCAGGGTTTCCAGTTCGGCGAATTGAGCGGCGTCGTTGGCGTCGGCGATGCTGCCGGGGCGTAGGCCATCACCAAGGGAGAAGGCGATATCGTATTTGGCCATGATCTCGCAGATGTCACGAAAGTGGGTGTAGAGAAAGCTCTCTTTGTGATGGGCGAGGCACCAAGCGGCCATCACGGAGCCACCTCGGCTAACAATGCCAGTGACGCGATCGGCGGTGAGGTGGATATAAGCCAGGCGTACGCCAGCATGGATGGTGAAGTAGCTGACACCTTGTTCGGCTTGTTCGATGAGTGTATCGCGGAAGATCTCCCAGGTTAGGTCTTCGGGAACACCGCTGACTTTTTCCAGGGCTTGGTAAATGGGGACTGTGCCGATAGGTACGGGAGAGTTGCGAATAATCCACTCTCGGGTTTCATGGATATCATTGCCTGTGGATAGATCCATGACAGTGTCGGCACCCCAGCGGGTGGCCCAGGTCATCTTACTCACTTCTTCTTCAATGCTGGATGTTACGGCAGAGTTTCCGATGTTGGCATTGATCTTCACCAAGAAGTTGCGACCGATAATCATCGGCTCCATTTCGGGGTGATTGATGCACGCGGGGATGACGGCACGTCCTTCAGCAACTTCTTTGCGTACAAACTCGGGCTCAACACCTTCTCGCAGTGCGATAAACTCCATTTCTGGCGTGATTTGGCCACGTCGTGCATAGTGCATCTGGGTGACACGCTGGCCTTCTTTGGCGCACAGCGGGTTGCGAAGAACTTTGGGCATCTCGGCCCGCTCGGCCTCTGGGGTGGGGGCAACATAAGAACGTCCTGCCAGCTCTTCTACGTCGTCGCGCTCCATAATCCAGCTCTGACGGATCGGAGAGAGTCCTTTTTGCAGGTCGATGGTTGCGTTGGGGTCGGTGTAAGGACCGCTTGTATCATACAGTTGGATGGGAGCGTTCTCTTCGTTCCCAAATCGTCCTTCTGTAGGGGACAATGCAATGGAGCGAACAGGTACGCGGATATCGGCGCGTGAACCCACCAGGAATTGTTTGGTGGCGGCAGGTACTTCGTAATACAGACCTGTTGTCGTTTGTGGAGTTTGATCTTGCTTTGGCATAGTGCTTCTCCCTTCGCCGGTATGAGCCGGAATCAGGTTCAAACGGTCGGCGAGCTATCGTTTCGCCCTCTCAGCCCCGTTGGCCGGACTCCCGTTGCAGCGGATGCTGCGAACATTCGATGTGATTTTCTCTTTCTTGGGGGAGATGTATAGACTTCATTGGCTCGTACTTCTCCCCAGGCGTCGGTAGAGTAGATGGTGTCGGCAGGGATGTCAATCAAAGATTACTGAAGGTTGCAAGCTACTTTTGGTGTGACTTCTTTTCATACCATTTAAGTTTTTTCTTGAGACCACGATTCCGAGGGTCTTTCACAAGAGCGCGATAAATCCGCAATGTGCAGTTGTGCTGGCCCAGTTCCCAGCACAGTTGAGCCAAGGCGAGTTGGTAGTTCTTTTGAGGACTCAGTTGCACCGCGTATTCAAAGCGGTGCAACGCATATCGCAGGTGTCCTTGTTTGTACAACAAGGTTCCATCCAAATACATCATACGTGCTTTTTGGTGAACAGAGGTAAAACGCCTGCGTGCGGTGCGCAAGAGTATTCGCGCTTTGTCGTATTGTTTGCTGCGCAAAAGCACCCCAAACAAGGACTGAAAGGAACGCCAGTGCGAGCCTTTTGATTGTTGAAATGCCCAGCGATAGTACTTCTCTGCCTTTTGCATCCGGCCTTGTGTTGCAGCGATGTCACCTTGAATCAAGCTCACCGTATAGCGTCCAGCGAAGGAATCTTTGGGAATTTGACGAAGGCTCTGCTGCAAACGTTTGTAGGCCAAGCGGACCGCGCGTTTTCTTTGTGTTGGAGAGAGGCGATGTGTTGGTGAACGCGAGGCGTTTCGGTAGAGTTGGCGCCATTGGGTCAGTCGATAGCTGATCATCAATTGATGCAAGTAGAAAAGTTTGGGAAAACGCTGTAAACTTTGCTGCAAAGACGTTTCATAATTCGAAGGGTGAGGGTGTTGTTGGTAACGTTTGCGGTGGATATAGCGAATGAGTGTCGTTTGTTGGCTAAAAGCCAGGGCTTGGGGGAGCATTTTAAATTGCTTTAAGATGGAATAGGCGGCACGAACAAGGGAGGGCTTGTTGCGCACAGAGCGGTCTATTTCCTGAATGGTCTGTTGAGTCAATCCCAGACGAGCCAGGTTGTAGGCACGCAACATCATGATGTCGGCTGCTGTAGGGTTGAGATACGCTCCTCGCTTCAACCATTGCAATGCTTCCAGTGGTTTCCAGGGCTTGTGGAAGGTATAATAACGCGCGAGATATGTAGCCAGCATAAAATCCGAAGGATGATCTTGGACGAGTTGTTGGAGTGCGACTTTCAATGACGGAGGCGACTTTGACTTGACCTCTTTCCAGCGTTGTGGCAGCCGGTAAAAATGGTGTTTGTAGGCGTAGGGAGTGAACCAGATAATGCACAACATGCCAACAGACCCGAGTGTTGCAGATAGCCAGGGGAAGGTCCGAGAGTGTCTTTTGAGGCGATTGGATTGAAGTCTTTGAAGAGCAGCTAGAAAGGCCAGACATGGAAAGGCCGTTCCAAAGTACTCCAAGTTAAAGTCGCCAACATTTTGTAAGAGCAGGGCGAGCAAGGCGAGCAGCACACTTTGTTCCAGAAAGCCTCTGCTGCGTCGCAGTAGTTGCCAGAGTAAGAACAGGGCTCCCAACACAAAGAGAATACCGAGAGGGATTCCCCAATCGATCAAGGGTTGTACGATACCGGATTCGATGTGGGTGATTGTAAGTTTGCCACCTGTGAATGCTTGCTCTGAAGCAAAGCGATGCCAGGCGAGAGCCATCGCCCCTCGGCCAACACCCAGCCATGGATAATGTTGAAGCAAAGGTTTGGCATGACCCGTGATGAATCCGATTTTGTCCTGGTTCCAGTCGAGCTTGGTTTGGGAGATCTCTTGACGTAAGCTGGTGAAGCCAATGAGTAAGGCTAGCCCCACACCCACCACAAATACCGCCAAAAGATAAGACAGCATCCTTCGGTTGCGATGAATACTTTGTGAGGATTGTAAGTCTATCTCATCATTGGATTCTGCTTTATGACGGGATGGCTTGTTGCTCTTTCTTCGCTTTAAAGGGGCGATACGATGGAACCAATACAAAACAGCAAATACACCCAGGCTCAGGATATATACCAAGATCGCGCCTCGGGACACACTCAACAAGATGAGGGCAGAGAGTAAAACGAGAACGCCAGACCAGAAGGCCTGGAGTGCTCTGCTTTTGGTTTCTACAAGCAAAGACAAGCACAAAAGAGCATGGAAAAGGTAGTAAGCACCCATGTGGTTTGGGTTGATAAAAGGAGATGCTGTCACGGGGTTGCCCAGACTGCCACGAGGGTGATAGATACCCAGGAGAGGGCTGTGAATTCCCAGTATGGTTTGTAAGAGAGACAGCATAGCAATTGCGCCAGCGATGCAGACAGAGACCTTCATCATCCATCGCAAGCGCGAGCGTTGATGAGCCCATTGTAGGATCACAAAGTACAGGAGAAGTGCGCCGATATCTCGGATAAGTTTGGCGGTTGTTTCAGGTGGAGCAAGGCTTAATGGCTGCCAGTGTTCTTTGTTGTAGAGTCCGACACTTCCGAGGGTTTGGCGTAAGACCTGATCGGTTTGCGGAGAGATCTGTGCCAGCCAAGACAGGGGCAAGGGTATGATCTGTAACCATGTCACGCCCAAAGCCATCGCAAAGAGCCAAAACCAACCATCCAGATGAACCGTGCGTTGTGAGGTTGGCCGAGAGAGTAGGTGGACAGACCACAATATCGCCAACAATCCAGCCCAAGCTCCCATGGCTGCTTGTGTGGTGATATGAACACCACCGAGCAGGATGGCTGGTAGGGCTAGTAGGGACAGGATGTGTATTTTGATCCAGGCTCTCAAGGTGTGAGTCCTATCCACTTTAAGAGTTGTGGGGTGATTGTGTTGTATCCATAGCGAAGACTGACATAATCGACCAGCTCTTGTGATGTGGGGATCGGCAGGGAGCTGGAAAGAAACTCTTCCAGTTTGGAATGCATGGCTTCGGCGTCGCCGGCAGGAAAAATCAAGTCCGGTAGAATGGGCTGCATTAATTCGGGAATCGCTCCAGCGTTGGAGCTAAGCACAGGGCAACCATAAGCCAAGGCTTCCAAGATGATCAGGCCAAAACATTCGAGAGCGCGTGTGGGCAAGAGGAAAGCGTCTGTTGCTTGGTAAGCGAGAGCGAGCTCCTCATCAGAGATGCGACCCATAAAGTGAACGTGCTTTTTCAATCCTAAATCCTTTGCAAGCTCCTCATGGTAGGAACGCAGAGGTCCATCTCCCGCAAGGTAGTATTTGCATAAGCCTTGATGGATCAAGGGCGCAATCGCGCGAAGGGATAGGTCGATTCCGTTGCGTGGACCGTGGTGTCGGACTGTGAAGAACAGTTTATCGTGCTCGGGCCAGCCCAGTTGACGGCGAGCTTCCGCTTTTGACAGGGAGCGTTGTAAGTCCGGGCGTTTCCAGTGCGGAATGATTGTAACTCGATCCCCCACTCCATGAAAAAAATGGAGGTTGACTCGTGTGAATTGAGACAGTGTGTGAATGCTATCACTGGATTGAAGTAGACGCCGTTCCATTCGTTTGAGGAGAGGCAAACTTAGCCAGGATTTGACGCGACTCACGGCACCTGTTGTTGCTGTACTGGCAAGGTACTCCATGACAATGGGTGAGTGTATTGTTGTTACGACACGTGTCTTTGGTGAGAGGGCGCGGTGTGTGCCCAGCCCTGTTTGTGGGCTGTGGATATGAAGGATATCCCAAGGCTCATCAGCCAGTGTTGCGCGGACAGCTTGGGTAATGGTCTCCATACCTGCGAAGAAACGCCGTGGATGCCATCTCGGTAGACCAGGCTTTTTGATCCGAAGTATGCGTATCCCTTCGTGTGTCTCCAGACTATGGGATACCGCACTCTCTCCAGAAAAGAGAGACACCATTGTTACATCGTGTCCGTTATCGTGAATCAACTGAGCGATGTCCCAAGCGACACGAGCGGCACCACCGGGGCGATCCAGAAAGCAGTCATCCACCGCAACCAAATACTTCATGGTGCTGTCATCTTTTGTGAGGGGAAGGGTGGCATCGTTACACGTTGGGGAACTGTATAACGTGGCCTCAAATAAATGTAAGAGGAAACTGTGCTGGGAAGGCTCTGAGGAAGCTTATTTTTTGTTACAAAGGTTTTTAATAGATAACTCATGGGGGCTTTAAAGGAGTGATACGTTCCTTTTTTGGCTTTCGGGGCTTTGATGGCAAACAAAGCAGAGAAATGGTCAAGGTAGCTCCTGGGAGAGATCGTTGCAACAGGAGGTGCACTATCTAACAAGTTATCCACTGCAACACGAGAACCATGATCGCCATGAACTATGAGCGTCGCGTTTTTGTAGAGATGAGCTTTTTTGAGTGTCGAAAACAGTTGATTCATCTTGCGCTGAACACACTGCAATTGGTTGAGGTAGCGGTCATACATCTGGGCTCGAAAGGCAGCGCGTGAGCTTCTCTTGTGATCCACCGGGGCGGTGAGCCGACATGTTTTATCATAGACAAAAGGAGAGTGAGGTAAAAGAATATGGATAATATAAGCATGGCCAGGTTTGGCGTAAATAAGTTCTCGATTCATCCAATTCAGTAGCTCCATCCCCACTAAGGGTATGGTGCTTCGGCCCCAGTTGAGCTTTGTTGGATACACAAAGTATCGGAACGCATTCCAGACACTGTGGACCCGGATTAATACTCTGGAACGCTTTTCATAAGCACCATACAAAAAAGATATCTTTTGAAGAGTGGATAGCTTATGCCGATGGATGACCCTGAAGTCTTGGTGGTGATAGGTCAAGCAGTCTTTAACATACCTATTTTTATTCTTTCCCGGCCGGCACAAAAAGACTTCATCGGTCTGGTATACATGTATCTTATAGCCGCGTTGATGCAACAACTTAAAGTACTTGTTTGTCTTTTCCTTGATGTGATAGCTCGGGTTCTCTATGCTTTTTTCCGAGAATGTAAAGAGGTTGCGTAAAGACCGGTTCGTAAAGTTTATTTGTGCGAACGCTTTGCCAAAAACATCAAATCCCTGTTGAGTGTAGTCTGATACAAGCTTCTTGGCGAGCTTTCTCTTGGGGTCAAACTCGATGGGGATTCCTTCGATACCGATATGCGCATCCAAGATAACATGAATCCAAATCGGTAACTTGGAACTTGTTGTTGTCGTCTTTTGACGCAGGGTTCTTTGGTGAGGAAGGGGTAAATTTTTGGGGTATGGCTTGAGCAGAGTTACCAAAAGCATCATGACAAAGACGGGTAGAATCACTTGTTCCAGGTATTTTAAAAGGAACCAACTCAAGAGTCCTAGTCCTAGGATACTTATTAGGATGATGGGCCAGATCTTTGTTTCAGGTGCATGATAAAAGTTAAATTGCACATCCAGGAAGAAAAACAGGAGGCCTGTCAGCAAGACGATGCGTCCCTTTTCTTGAAGGAGAACCATCCCCAACCCGTAGAGTGCCCCAACAACGGCAAAGAGTCCGATACAAAAGAAGACATCAAGTGATGCCTGAAAGTAGCCGTTGGCTCTGATGAAGTTGAGGAACAACAGGTTAAAAACAACAATCGGCAGTGCGAGTCGCAGCCACACCTTCTTTGATTTTTCGTTGAAAGAGTCGGACATCGAATCACCTTAACATGCTCAGAGTCATAGGGAGTTCAGGTTATACTGCAGCGGAGAGGGGCCGTTTGCTCTTGAGCAGGTACATGATCCGTGATGTTGCTTGGAGCGGATGAGACTCTACGATGTCAAAGTAAGGCTTGATGGCCTCCTCGAAGCCCTCTTGCGTATAAGAGTCGAAGATATCTTCGCGGGTCGCCAGGAGTTTTTTTACTTGTGAGTCCTCTTTGGGAACAAATTCGATGATGGCGTGGTGGCCGACCTCTGCGAAGAACTTGGCAACTCGTGGCAGTGGAACGTTGTTGGAGATCGCAAGGTGATGAATTAAGGCCAGCCCCATCACCAGATCAACAGGGCCTCGTTGCAACACAGACATCCGCTCTTCGTGTGCCCAGCCTTGTGCAGAGCTGGGGTTGGTTAGATCTTGCAGCAGGGGCAGCATGGAACACGGCTTGCCTTGGCGAACCTGAAGGTAGTTCTTCTCCACTGCGATAGGGTCGATATCCCAACTCACGACATCAGCACCACAGTCCAGAGCCAGTCGGCTGTAGCTTCCGTCGTTTGCGCCCAGGTCCCAGACCTGCTTGGGTTGAACTTTTTCAATCAAATCTTTGACACATGATTGTTTGCTCTGGGCTGCTTCCTCACTGTAATTTGTGTGGTTGTAATAATCCCCCCACTCGGTCCCTGTGCCTTTCCAGGAGAGGGAATTGACCGCTGACTTCAGGCTGTCAAATAGACCCATGATAGCCATCTTTGTCATCTTGTACTTTTTGGTGATGGTCAGACCTTCTTGGTCATCTGCATGACGCTTCTGACTCTTGGCGTGTAGATGGATGTGTGTGAGCATGCCAAATCGAAATCTTGTCGAAAAAGGCAACAAGCGACTGGCCAGATCGAGAGGAATTCCATCAATGTACACACGCAACATCTGCTCCAGCCGGATATCCACATGGCTCATCAGCGCGAGCGGAGCCAGAAAATGCTGGCAGAATTGACGGTATGCGATCCAGGGCATCCCCTCCTGGTACTTCTCAAATGAGAGAGTGTCAATGAAGATCGGACGTCCCTGCAAGAACTGAACATTGTAGGCGCTTGCGTCCTTCAGCGTCATTCCGTACTCCATCGCCAACGTTTGTATACGAAGCGTTAAGAGTGCCGCGTCCTTAAGTTGGCTAAAACACCACTCGTAAGGATAGGAAACAAAAGGTAGCTGCTCTGGAGCGATGACCTTATACGCTTTGGGATCGGTGGTCAGGGTCTGATCGGTGCTTTCCTGATGGGGAACAAGAAGCTGTGCTTCTTTAAGCTTGTCATACAAGCCACATGACATCAGATGATCATAGTGTTCTTTGTAAGACTGATTGATCTGACGGTACAAGGTGTCGTCTTTCCAGAAGAGAAAGCCGCTTGGATCACGAAATGAGCTGGATTCCGCTTGAGTCATCGTTATTCTTGTCTTCTTTTTCCTTGCAGAGCAAGGCATGTTGTGGGGGCATACAAAAGGCGTGTCCAGAAAATATATTCGATCTATTTCCTGGCACGCCCAACACTTGAACCTAAATTTTCAAATACTCTTGATGACAGAGCCACCCATTGTGCATCGTAGATCGTCATCACACTCTCTCGTCTCAATACGACGAGAGAGAAAGGTCGCTCATCTCGATACAATGAGATAGTAAGATGGCAAAGCAAATCCGGTGTGGATGAATCATACGATGCACAAAAAGCCTGTGCGAAAGAGATCGGTTTGAAGCTTGAAGCTCAACTCAGTCGATCTTGGGAGTGGTGCTCTCCTCAATCGCTACCTCTTGCGCTTCACTGCTACCTTCAAGGCCCGTTTCAGGCTGGACTTTGTTCTTGGAGAAGTAGAATTTGATCTTGCGCCAGTACATCTTGATGGTCATACTCGCCGCAAGGATAAAACCCAGAATAATCTGTAAGATCATACTGCCTGTGGCCGGATCCAAATAAGCCTGGGCCTCTCTCATCAAAACAAAGGGTAACAAAAGTGCTATTGCAATGATGGACGACTTATGATGACTCATATCCATTTCCTTTCCCATGTTTGGGATGAAGATTCGATGAAGTGTCTGCTTCTCGCAGAAAGTAACTTTCTTTGCTCCCTTCGTTTTTATACCACGAAAGCCTAAATCCTACAGATAGTTCCTCTCTCGAAAGCGGGGAGACTGTAGCAGACTTTAAGCTCTCTCGTCAAGCTATTGTGAGAGGGCTCTTCCATTGATTCGCAGGGAGCTTACAACAGCATGCCAAAGCCTCACATAAGCCGCTGACCGTCGATTCCTCAACATTTCTATAAGGTGATTCCGTTCACGAACGAAATCATCACACTGTGGATACAGATTATTTTTGAACACATGAATTCATCATCAAGAGTTCGTTATTGAGAGTTCGTTATTGAGAGTTCGTTATTGAGAGTTCGTTATTGAGAGTTCGTTATTGAGAGTTCGTTATTGAGAGTTCGTTATTGAGAGTTCGTTATTGAGAGTTCGTTATTGAGAGTTCGTTATTGA
>JALTMC010000828.1 GCA_027005175.1 Myxococcales bacterium | reverse complement strand
GGCTTGTGCATACTGTTTGTTCACGATGGCCCGCTGTGCCTTCGCCCAGTCCTTCGCATGAACCGAGCTTGGCCGACTCGAAGGACGCTCCTTGGGTGGCCCTGCCCAGACCACAGAAAGCAAACCAAACCAAATGATTCCCCCCAAGAAAGAAACACGACAAACTCGACCGCTCATACGTAACTCTCCTTAAATTGTTCTGGCCTCAAAGGTTATTCTAACCTCAAAGGTTATTCTAACCTCAAAGGTTCTAACCTCAAAGGTTATTCTAACCTCAAAGATATCTTCCTAACGCACTCTACCTGGATTCGATCTCAACATGTTGTAAAAAATTCGCAAAAACTCTCACTGCCCATGTCAACGAAAGAAGCATCTGGGCTAGCCAGCAAAAGAAGCATCTGGTATATTTGCGGCAGTTCTTACCAAAGGTTTCGTTAAGCCCCTTCCTGTTTGTGGGTCCGATCGAATCGACAGTGCCCTTCCTACTCGCAGGTTCGGCAGAAGAATCCACAGGTGACCGCGAAGCGAGACTGCGAGAACAGCTCCGTGGGGATTCAGCCTATGGCTGAATCAAGCGGATGGATTGAGGAGGGAAGGATGTCAAAGATCACAATACTCTGTGAGAAACAAATGGGAGCAGTTCCCTATCTTTGAGAAAGAGAGACAAGGCTCCATCATCTCGGATTCAAGCAAACAAATAAAAGAAAGCAGGTACTCCTTGAGTGTTTCAGAGCAGTCCCAATCAAGAGAGCAAGAGAGTTCCTCTCCGTCCTTAACCCGGCGGGAGCAAAAGAGACAAGCCAAACGCAACAGCATGTTGGATAACGCCATGGCGATCATTGTAGAGGGAGGACTGGAATCTCTTACGATTGCACGTCTCGCCAAACGCTTAGATGCGGCAGTCGGTGCGCTGTATCGGTATTTTCCGGGCAAGCAAGCTCTTCTTGTCGCATTGGAGCATCGCTCTCTCCGACAGTTCTCTTCCATTCTCCAAGAAGACTTGAAAGCAGCGAGAGACTTTCTTCAGGAGCACCCGACATCCAGCCCTCAAGCTGGCGTGTTGATGCAACTATTAACATCAGCCTATTCGTATATCTTCGATGCAGAGAGAGCACCGACCCGACACCACTTGATGGATCTCCTCGTCACAACACCAGAACGCATTCTGGAGGGCAGCCATGCATTGGAAGTGGAGACAAGTCTCTTGCAGTTGTTGTCTCAAGTCGCTCAATTGTTCAACGACGCTGTCACACTTGGTGTACTTCAGGAATCAGTACTACAATGGGATGAGACACCAAAATCATCATCCGCCACACGACAACAGGATAAGCTGGAGTGTGGGGAGCCTCACACAGTAATTCCTGAGAACTCTATGTTTAATACATCACTACCAACCTCAGCATGGCAACGCACCTATGTGATGTGGTCTCACTTGCATGGATTGGATCATTTTCGCAAACGCGATCGCATCCTCCCCCCTCCCTTTCATGTCAACGTCCTGTTCCGAACAGGACTCTGTGCGTTACTCCAAGGCTGGGGAGCCTCACAAGACAACCTCCAAGAAGCCTTCGACTTATTTGAAGCCTTCCTGCCTTCCTGGACTCAGTTCCCTCAAGAATAGCCCGTCACACCAATCCCTCCCCTGCAGCCCCCGAAACAAGGATGTGTAGCAATACAAAGAGGCTTGACTGCTGCGAACCTCACTCTGTCATAGGAAGAGAGTTCTCCCCCTCAGGGAATGCATCTCTTTCAAGCAAGTTACAGAAATGACTAGCACAATACAGCAAACTTATGGTAGGACTTCCTACTGAATCTTTTAAAGGTAGAGTTTCGTATGGGATCTTCGAAGTGATAGCATGGGGGACTCTACTATCCATCAAAAGAGGATGAACATGAGTAAAAACAGACTTTTAGAGACAGTATACCAACGAGAACAAAGCAACCCAAACGCTGTATATATGACACAGCCATTTAACGGTGGTGAAACCAAAGACTACACCTGGAAGCAAACAATGAACGAAGCCCGCCGCATGGCTGCCTATCTTCGTTCCTTGGATTTGGAACCTGGAAGCAGAATAGCCCAGCTTTCCAAAAACTGCACACACTTCATCATCACAGACCTCGCGATCTGGATGGCAGGACATGTCTCGGTGGCATTGTATCCAACGTTGAATGCAGAGACAGTGAAGTATACACTGGAGCACAGTGAATCCAAGCTGTTATTCATTGGAAAACTTGATGATGGCCCGTGGGCAGAGATGCAAGAAGGCATTCCTGCCGACTTGCCTAAGATATCTTTTCCCAAGCACATCAGCCCACCCAATGAGTTTGACCAATGGGATGATGTCATCGCGAAACATGAGCCCATTGAAGACAACCCACATCCAGAAATGGACAACCTCGCCATCATCGTTTACACCTCTGGCTCCACAGGACGACCCAAGGGTGTCATGCATTCTTTCACCACCATGACTGCCGCTGGTGATGGCATCTCCAAGATCTTTGATCTTGGACCCAATGATAGAATGTTATCCTATCTCCCTCTTGCTCATGTCTTTGAACGATGGATTGTAGAAGTGGGCTCTCTGCATTTTGGCTTTCGTGTCTATTTTGCA
>JALTMC010000827.1 GCA_027005175.1 Myxococcales bacterium | reverse complement strand
TTACTCAACCTCCAAAACGAAGGCCAAACAAAAAAAGAGCGTCGTTCGCTTACTCAACCTCCGGGAAGATCCTATGACTCTTCCCCAAAGACTTTGCTTTTGTGGGAGGAGAGAGCTTCGCAGGTCCACGCCCTGATGTGAAGATCAGAATAACACCCAACGCAGTGACGACGCCACCACCAATGAAAAGAGCATTGGTGGTGAGTGCCAAAGTTTCTGCCTTATGATGCAAGGCTGCGACAGGAGTGCTGAAAGGATCACTTGCATCTAACAAATTCTGATGAGTGTCATCTCGCTCTTTGACTGCGTTGTTGGTCATCGCTCCAACCACACCGCCTGCCGCCAACCCAAGTGCCCCTATTCCCATCACGACAAAAGGCCAAGCTCGCCAGGGTCGTGTTGGTGCAATCACAGTCTTTTTAATGATCTTCTTGATGATAATAACCCGAGGTCGAGGGGGTGGACGTCGAACAACCCGAGAAGGTGGCCGACGCCGAGGTCGCAACGCGATCTGCGCCTTCGCTACAGCTAGCATCTTTTGCGCCCGCAGATACCGAGAGCTACCTTTGCTTGTTGTTGTTCGGACAAACAAGGCCAGATATTTCTTGGCATTCTCATACTTTTTCAACTTAAAATAACACAACCCAAGAAAGTAACGTAGCTTACGCAATGCACCCTGAACTCGGGGATTACGCTCCTTCGACAACAACCGATAGGCCAGGTGAAACTGGACAGATGCCTCCTCATAACGCTTCTGCTGCAGAAAGCGTGCACCTTCGATATAGATGCGCCGGGCTGTTTGGGTTTCTTGTGTCTTTTGTGCCCAAACCTGCGAGACAGGCAGCAACCCCAACAACATCCAACCCCAACAACACCAAAACATAAGCTTATTTCGAATCAAACCGTTCACCAATTCGTCAATTCGTCCCATGTCAAAAGCGAAAAACTGTCCCACTGAAAGAGGCTTGCCGTCCGATCAAAGATCAAAAGCGGAAGACCGTGATAGATCACCTCACACAAAGCCCCCAAACCCTTCAAAGAAAGAGGATCGCCGTCCCGTCAAACGTTCCAGGCCATCCAAAAAGAGGATCGCCATCCCGTCAAACGTTCCAGGCCATCCAAAAAAGAGAACCCTCATTAGATACTAGAACATCCTGTCCTACAAGTAAAGCCCTTTACATATCAAACAACTAGATAGAAACCAACAACTTAGGAGTTCCCATACAGGTCAGTTCAATCCGTGTCAGGTCGCTCCAGAACACCTCAAGATGTGCTTCCTGTTACCAAAGCTGTTACCAAAACCCAAATCGGGTTCACTTCCGATATCAAATCTAGGCATCAGGCCAATCCTTTTCTCAGAATGGTTTGTATGGTCCAATTCTCATTCGGAATTGGGATCAGTTCAATCATCTCAGATCATTTTCAAAAGTAGGGTAGATCATTTTCAGCACGATTAGATCTGAACACCAATTCTAAACTAAACCAAATCTGGACTGAAGCCAACCACTCAACAATCAACAAAGAAGAATATGCACTTTGTAAAACCGACATTCCGCACATCGTTTTTGAAAAACTGGAATATAGATCAAAAATGCGTTCAATATCATGGTTGTAATTCGACAAAGCACACTTGTCTGAACAAACGATCACCTAAGCATTACTCTGGTCGGAGTATCAGATTAAGTCGCACATCTTTTTCCAGGAGAGCAAAAGTCCAATGATTTCGTCAATAATCCCAAAAGTCATATGTTCAGTGCGGAATGTCGGGTAAAACAAGACCCAAACCGGTTTCAGGATCTGGCTATGTTTGTGTAGTGGTTCTGGGGATGCCTCTTTTGATGGATCAACAGGAGTCATTGGTAAGAAGGGACGTGCGCCTTGCCGACCGAGGGAAGAGCCAGCAGCAGGTGAATGAGGGTGTCGGCAGTCCGAAATGAGGGTAAATTCCTCAATCTGAGGCTGTTGTCCGAATAAATCGCTGGTTTGGGGAGAGCGCAGCCGTCCGCAAAAAGTTGGCCGGTGAATCGTGGGCTGCAAAACACCTTGACAGGTGGGTCTGAAAACGAACATAACAGAGTGAGCATTTGTAAGGTTTCTTTGGTAATTGGGGAAAAGAACATGAGTGCTCATGAATTTGGTGGTGACTGGACTCAAGAAAAATTGCTTCGTCTCCGTAAATATCTTTCAGCCTACATGACAATTTTCACGGCTAATCCCAAGGCCAGAACACTCACAACTACTTACATGGATGCTTTTGCTGGCACTGGTTACCGTAATCCCCGAATTAAGGATACCCAAACATTATGGTTGGATGGACTTGACGATCCCGAAGCCGAAGTGTTTCTTCGGGGTAGTGCCCGAATAGCCTTGGAGTTAGAACCTTCATTTGGCAACTATTTGTTTATTGAACGTGACCCCAACCACGCGGCAGAACTAAGAAAGTTGCAAGCAGACTTTCCCAGCACAGCAATCACAGTTATTGAAGGGGAAGCCTCTTCATTCCTCACCGAGTGGTGTAGAACAACCGACTGGCGGAAGAATCGTGCCGTAGTGTTCCTCGATCCTTATGGGATGCAGGTGGACTGGTCTTTGATTGAGACGATTGCTCAAACCCGTGCAATCGATTTATGGTTACTTTTTCCCATCGGTGTTGCTGTTAACCGCCTGTTAACAACGTCAGGGCCTCCTCCCGAAGAGTGGGCGCAGGCTTTGGATCGTATCTTTGGTACGCCCAAGTGGCGAGATGAGTTTTATGCTCCACCTCGAAACTTGAATCTGTTTGGAGAGGAAGAACCACTAGAAAAACGAGCCGACTTCGATAGGATCTCACGTTTTTTCGTCAAAAGACTGCGGACAATATTTGCGGGCGTTGCTGATAATCCGCTGCCTCTTTACAATTCGAAGAGCACTCCTTTGTACCTTCTATGCTTTGCAGCAGGTAATCCTAGAGGAGCAACAACGGCTCAAAGAATAGCCCAAGACATATTGAGGAGGTAGTGGGTGGCGACACAATCGAAAATCGAATGGACTCAAGTGACCTGGAACCCAGTGACAGGATGTTCCAAGATCAGTCAAGGATGCAAGCATTGTTATGCAGAACGAATGGCAAAGCGACTAAAGGCGATGGGAGTTGAACGATATCGCGATGAATTTGAGGTTACGTTGCAAGATGATTTGGTTGAGTTACCTCATCGTTGGAGTAAACCTCGGCTGGTTTTCGTCAATTCAATGAGCGACCTTTTCCATGAAAAAGTACCCCTGGATTTTATCCAAAGGGTCTTCCAAACGATGAAGGATTGTCCCCGTCATATATTCCAAGTCCTAACCAAACGAAGTGAAAGATTGTGCGAGTTGGCAAAAGAACTACCTTGGTCACCAAATGTGTGGATGGGGGTAAGTGTCGAGGATTCACAAGTCCTGCATCGTATCATGGACTTACAGGCTGTTCCTGCCGCAGTTCGTTTTCTATCCTGTGAACCTTTAATTGGACCGCTGGATGACTTGTCTTTGAAGGGGATAGATTGGGTGATTGTGGGTGGGGAATCTGGGCCAAAATCCCGTCCAATGAAACCAGAATGGGTAGAGTCGATCTTACTCCAATGCAAGGAAGCAGAAGTACCTTTCTTTTTCAAACAATGGGGTGGTGTACGAAAAAAACGTACAGGTCGAGAGCTTCTAGGACAAACGTTTGACGAGATGCCTACCAATTTTTACGAGTCGGACGTCGGAACACAAATCTCCCAAGCACACGTTTGAGATGTATTCTCTTATTGGTCCAGCCTTCCATTAGTCATAGATCTTCAAGTCTTTTGTTATTATACACATTCCAGGAGTGAGTTGACGGGATCGGGTGCCGATGAGGTTCAAAGGCAACTGGATATGTTTTTATAGAGTCGAAGAAATCAGATTTTTGCAGACAAACCAACTGGTTTTGTCCGTTATTATCTCATACTACAGGAGAAGTCGATGAACTGGGAAGGACCGTTTCAGTTGCGAGATCTTTTGGAAAACTCCACAACAGAGAATTATCCGTGGCCACCCGCAGACAAGGGGGTGTATTTGGTTTCCCTGGAATCGTGGGATACTGCACCAACAAAAGCTTGCATTCCCCTATATGCAGGAGGAAACACTGGAAAGTCTGATCGCTTTTGCACTCGTATTGAGGATCTTGTTGCAGATATGGTTGGCTTTTATGATGGTGGTACAGGACATCATTCTGGAGGCCAGAAACTTTGGGAGTACTGTAACAAACATGTTGTGAAGCCTTTGGATCTGTTCTTGGGCTGGGATGCTGACATCACTTGTCCCCGATGCGATGAGATTGAATTGTACGAAGCCCTAAAACCTGAACTTAATCAGAAACGACCCCCACAATGTTCTGAACACCAAGGATAGGATGGAGCAGAATAAATCAAGCGAAAGTTCTTAGAAGCAGCCAAATAGGTGAGGTGATGCTGATAAAGGACAGTCGTTCGAGTCACAACCCTGTCATTTTGGATTATCTTAGGCTGAGGCTGGCTACAGCCCCGTCACCAGAGCATTCTTCTTTATAGGCAATGCGTATTTTGCTTTTAACAGAGTCCTTGTATCACCTTCTCCAGTCCAGAAAAAGCGGGAAGTTGTTCCTCCCATGTGAAAGTCACAATTTCAAAATCCAGGCTTTGGAGTCGGTGCTGGACTTGCTCTCTGAGATCTTCAGGAAACACCACAACCAATCGGGTATTGGAACTATTCTGGTGGTACTGTAACTGACCCATTGCAGAGTAGATGCTCGAAGTGCTGGTATCTGACTTTGCTTCAAAAGTGATTACTCTGTTCCCATCACCATCAATAATGAATAGGTCACGATACTGATCGTTTCCCGCATAGAGTTTCTCTGGAATCAGAGATGAAACCCTCTTGTGTAGCGCATCAATTACAATTCCATGATTGCACTGTGCGATGATCTTCTCACGTTCAGGGATAGTTTTCGAGCCGGAAAACTCTGAGTTGAATACAGGTGGAAGAACAAGTTCCTCTGAATCTGAACTCTCAACTGTGGAAAGTTTGGAAGAGGGCTTCACTGGTGAAACTGCCGATTCCTTGAATTTAGCTACCAGCGCAACGAAGCGTTTAAGTTGGGCAGGGAATTGCTCACATTCTAATTCTCCAACAATAATAACATCTGAGTATCTCCCATCGTCCAAAACTGTTCGCAGTGGACCAGTGTAAAAGCCCATAAATGCTTCTTTGCCAATGCCTTTTCTACCCCCTCCAACTTTACCTCTGTGAACCAAGTATACCGTCCCGCTGGTATCTTTGGCAAAAGCCCCGGCAATTCTTCTGTTTGTGCCGGAAAGAGGTGGGTTCATCTCCACAGTGATATTTATTGTGGAGGTTAAAAACGGATCATCAGTTCCAAAAGAGTTCCAATAGCGGTTTTCAATTTTCTCAAAACCAGCCCACAAATTGAGAGGCTCACACCAATAGACCATTGCCTTAGCCTCTCCCCCGTGAAAGCCAAGAGACATCCTCCCTTCTTTTGTTGCGATACTAGCCACTCTATTGAGCATGAGGGCTTCAGCTTCCTTTATTTCTTTCTCATTTGTTATAATCTCAAGCATTTATATCTCCGTTTCATATAAAACACCACCAAGGGCGGCTTGTCTTATGGGTTCACAGGATTCGGAGTGAAATTGTAGCATAGGGATGCTGATTAGATACTAGAAAATGTCTTCGATCAACTTTGCGCGTCTGGTTTGGTTCTTTATGGCTCTCCAGCGGAATTTTTGAGAGATAAAACCCTTCTTTTTAATCCGTACTTGAAAGTTTTTTCCGCGAGAGAGCTTTAATCGCAGGGGGGTCTTACCACGATACTTCCCGTTGATAAAGACATCCGCCAAAGGCGGCATACTCACGATCGACAACTGACGTGTCGGACCCACTCGGCGCAACGCAACCCGCCGCCTTCTTCGCCGCCTCGCCCGCCGCCTTGCTCGCCGCCTTGCTCGCCGCCGACGTTTGCGTTTCATTCTGCGTTTCGTTCTGCGGGGTGGGGTTGTTTGTTTTACAAGACGCTTTTTCGGCTTGTTCGACGTGCCAGAATCTTTCCTGTCACCCTTGTTCGCCTTCTTGTCACCCTTGTTCACCTTCTTGAGGTGGACAGGGACATTGCTCCTGCTTGTGTTGTTCTCGTACATTGGCCGAAGCAACGGAGGCAAGTTCAACGCATTCTTCGAAGGTGCAGGGCCTGTCTTCCAGGGCTGTAGCCCGAGAAAAAGAAGAAAGATCGCAACCAGCCCCACCCCACCCAAGCTCGCAAGCCACAGAGTCTTGGAAGGCGGGGAAACAGGAGCTTTCTGTGGACCTGAAACAGAGTCAAGAGAGCCACTTACCGTGGCTTTTTGCCCTCGATATCCAGCCCCAGTGCTCAGGCTCTCGACTTCATCGATCACCACAGATTCTGCACCCACAGCCAGAGCCAACAGGCTTGTCTGTGACGCCACACCACGCAGTTGACTCAGATCGATCTCTCTATCGTCTGGCTCAACACCTTCTGTTTGCATGGCCATCTCAAATTCGGCATACATCGCAGCGGCAGAATTGTATCGCTGGTCCAACGTTTTACACAAGGCTCGATCCAGTACAGCCTGCAACAGTGGTGAATATGGATGTTGGCCTGGCACAGACTCCAAGCGAGGAGGCTGCGTATGGATCTGATGATGCAGTACCTCTTTGGGGTTCTTCGAAGGAAACAAACGGCGCCCTGTCAACAATTCAAACAAGATGACACCACAAGCGTAGATGTCAGCTCGACCATCGATATCCTGATGTCGCCCCGATGCCTGTTCGGGAGACATGTAATAGGGCGTCCCAACAATCAAACCCTCCTGAGGATCTGGACCACCGACACTCTTCTTGCCACGCACCATCGTCGCAATACCAAAGTCGACGATCTTAAGCACTGTACGTCCTCGGCTCCCCCGAGTGAGCATCAGATTCTCTGGCTTCATATCCCGGTGAACGATACCCCGTTGATGGGCAGCATCAAGTGCATCAAGCAGCTGCGAAAACAAAGCATAGATCTGAGACAACGGAAAGTTGCGCTTGCGCCGCCAAACACGATGCAAGGTTCGACCTTCCAACCACTCCATCACCAGATAGAAACCGATCGCAGGGTCCTGCCCAAAATCAACAACATTCACAACATTTTCGTGCTGCAATCCAGCCAAAACCATCGCTTCTGTACGAAAACGCTCCACAAAAGGCTGGTCCTCGGCAAGATGCTTGTGCAGCACTTTGATCGCAAAAGGATTGCCTAGCTCTACATGCTCTGCACGATACACATCACCAAAGCCACCACCACCAATCCTCTTCATCAGTCGGTAGTTCCCAACACATTTCCCCTCCAAAGAGGGGGGTTGCTTGCTTTTCTTCGAAGTGTGTGTGGTTTTTTTCGGAGTGGAGACCCCACCGTTCTGAGCCGAAAGACTCTGCTTGGAAGACGTAGCTGTCTCCTTTTGAGGGTCCTTGGCTTTGTTAGATATCTTGGGTACTTGCTGTTGCATTATCGCTTATTACCTACAGTTCTCTTCTCTTTGCGGAAGAATACAGACTCCGCTCACAAGAGCAAAATAATCTTCTGTTGTTGACTCTCAATCGGCTGATGATTCAAAGATCCATGACTTCGCAGGATGCGCCATCATAATACATCCAAACAAAAGATACAACTCCCTGGATTCACAAGACACTTCACCTGAATGATTGTGGAGCAAAAGAACAAGGCCACAAAACATCAAACGCGATGAAGGGCCAGCGGGTCTATTTCATCTTCAACACAATGTCAAGACAAACCACAAAGTTTCACCAAACACTGAGAACAAATACTCGGGCTATCACCATCCACATACAAGCTTGAACCCGTGAAACTTAGTGTGGCTATTTTTTTGGAGCGATGCTCTCTTTCCAAACATGATACAATCAAACCGACTCAGTTCATCGATAGAAAGGAAGTGTGTTCTGATGCAAAAATTTTGCTGGAGTATCTTAATAGCGTTCTTATTATGTCATTGCCAGGGTCCATTAAAGGGAGAGAAGCAAAGCGACGGTGGCACCACCGCACCGAAGAATAACAGTACAGGAACGGTAGCCGATGTCATCAAAGTCACTACAACAGGAACTTCGGGGGCCTACAACTTCTCCGTCACGATCACCAGTCCCGACAAGGGCTGCGCTCAGTATGCAAACTGGTGGGAAGTGATCGCTGAAGATGGCAAGCTCATCTACCGTCGGATCTTGTTGCACAGTCATGTCTCAGAGCAACCTTTTGAAAGATCGGGAGGCTCGGTCAATATCAAAGCCGACCAGATCGTCTGGGTTCGGGCTCATATGCATCCAGGTGGGTACGGAGGCAAGGTATTCAAAGGCTCCGTATCATCCGGATTTACAAGTGCCAAACCGACCAAGGACTTTGCAGCAACTTTGGCCACACAAGAACCTCTCCCCAAAGACTGCGCCTTCTGAAGCAGAGTGCTTGGGTACAAAAAAAAGGATGTTGGTAGCAGAGTGGGTCCTGTGTATCATGGAGCTGTGAGTAGAGAAAAGATTGACGACATAACATAGAGACATTGGAGCCGATATACATGGCAAACTCGCGCTTTCGAAAAGCAATTCAGTCGATCGCAGGCTATCAGCCTGGATTGCAGTTAAACCTGGAAGAGATCGTTAAGATAAACACCAATGAAAGTCCTTATCCTCCCTCACCAAACGTGAACAAGGTGTTGAACGATCTTTCGAGCTTTCATCTCAATCGTTATCCCGATCCATTATCAAACCGAGTTCGCGATGCCGCATCTGCTTTGTATGGGAAGGATCGCAACTGGATTCTCGCAGGCAATGGATCTGACGACATCTTGACCATTGCGGTCCGAAGCTTTGTTGATCAAGGAGGTACCATTGCCAGCCTTTATCCGAGCTATTCGCTCTATGAGGTGCTCGCCGGTATCCAGGGAGCCCAGATGCGGTACATCGAGTTGGATAACGAGTTTGACCTACCTACCGACATCATCCAACAAGCCAAAGGTGCTGACCTACTGTTTATTGTTCGTCCCAACTCACCTACAGGTAAAGCCTATGACATTGATACCATTCGCAGCCTGTGCGAAGCCCATCAAGGGATGATCCTTATCGATGAAGCCTACGCCGATTTTGCCGACGATAACTGCTCTCACTTGGTGGACGAATTTGAAAATGTGATTGTCTCCAAGACACTCTCCAAAAGTTATGGTTTGGCTGCCATTCGTCTGGGCTATGCACTCGCTCAACCACAAGTCATTGAAGGGATGATGAAGGTGAGAGACTCCTATAATGTCAACCTCCTCACACAGCTTGTAGGCGAAGCTGCCCTCCAGGATCAAGAGCATCTTGTACAGACAACAAACAAGATCAAGGAAACCCGCAAGTGGCTGTCTTCCGCCTTAATCGAACGTGGATTTGAACTGATCGAATCATCCAGTAACTTTCTCTTTGCAAAGCCACCATGCGATCCACAGAGCTACTACCAAATGCTCTTTGATCGCAAGATCTTAATACGCTACTTCTCCAGCCCTCGCTGCAAAGACTATGTCCGAATCAGCGTAGGTAGTAAAGAAGAGATGCAAACATTCATAAACGTCAGTGACCAGATTTTCACTAAAAAATGAACCCAGGACCTCGCCACAATACTTTCTGCCGAGCGAAACCTGCTATGACGATGACGAGCAACGCTGTCACTGCTGATGTATCGGTGAGAGTCAGTACAAGTTCTTTCGTGACACGCCCTATCGACAGAAACTTCAACTCCTCCATTGCCCCCACTCTCTTTCTACCCCATAATGACTCTCTCTGAGAGATCGAAGCCGAAGAACAAACTTCAGTTGTGGAGATATTATTATGCGAACATCCGTAGTCCTTCTCATCACCATATGTTTTGTAATGAGTTCCCAGCTCCTTGCCATTTCAGCCCCCTCCCCATCCAAGGAAAACATGCACAAAGACATCCAATGGCAAGCCAAACGCCAAAAGTTAGAAAAACAACGACACACCATGCGCCGAGCGTTGCGAGCCAAGCGTCGCTTGAAGCGACAAAAGCTGCGAGCCAAGCGACGAGCGATACGTCGTCTAAAACGACGTGCACGACGCGCCAAACGACAAGCCAGACGACAAGCCAGACGAGCCA
>JALTMC010000826.1 GCA_027005175.1 Myxococcales bacterium | reverse complement strand
CAACTCAGAAATTGAAATAATCAGTGGCATCAAACACTTAATCACTTCATCACGAGGTCCCGATCGCTCAATAATCAGGCCGTTTTGAAACGCTCTTGCGGTCACAGAAGCGGCTCGTGCAGGATCTGCACAACGCACACCTCGCATCATCCCGCGCCCACGAACCTCAAGAATGTGAGGCGCAAACCGCTTCATCATACCTTGAAGACGACTCTCCAAGTGCTCACCCTTGGCTCGAACTTCTTCTGCGAACACATCGGTTTTCCAGTACGTCTTAAGAGCTGCTGTTGCAGTCACAAAGGCATGGTTGTTACCCCGAAATGTACCGTTGTGCTCACCAGGCTTGAAAATATCGAGGTCTCGTTTGACCAGCACCAACGAGAAAGGCAAGCCATAAGCTGACAGGGATTTGGAAAGAACCACAATATCAGGCTTAATGCCAGCGGGCTCGAAGCTAAAGAACGTCCCGGTTCGTCCACAACCTGCCTGAATATCATCGACGATCAATGGGATGTTGTTTTGATTGGCCAAGGACTGAAGACGCTGAAGCCAGGGAAAACTCGCGGCATTGAGCCCCCCCTCTCCCTGCACGGTTTCAACAACGATAGCAGCAGGAGCATCGAGTCCACCCGAGGGATCGTCAAGCAACCGCTCCAGATAATCCAATGTGTCAACACCCTCCCCTAAATACTTGTCATAAGGTAGGGTAGACACACCAGAAAGAGGTATTCCAGCACCACCTCGATGGTACTGGTTGCAGGTGGATGCCAACGCACCCATCGAAACACCGTGAAAGGCGTTGGTAAAGTTTACAATGTTTGTATTTCCTGTGGCCTTTCTCGCCATCTTGAAGGCTGCCTCTACCGCATTGGTTCCTGTTGGTCCAGGAAACATCATGACATAGTCAAGCCCACGAGGTTCAAGGATAATATCCTCCATCGCACGCAGGAAGTCTCCTTTCGCTTGTGTATTGAGGTCAAGACTGTGGGTCACGGAGTCATTCGCAATGTAGTCGAGCAACACTTCTTTCAAAAGAGGATTGTTGTGTCCGTAATTGAGAGAACCTGCGCCAGCAAGAAAATCCAGGTATCTCTGCCCCTCCGTATCCCAGATCTCGACTCCCTTTGCTTTTTCTAAGACGCAAGGAAAGGCCCGACAATACGAGCGTACTTCAGATTCAAGTTGTGCAACAGTCTTTTGTGTCATTGTATCCGTACCATCTCAGGAAGGTTAGAAGTATCTATACCACGTAACATAAAGAGCGAAGGAAAGGTTTGCAGTGTTTGAAAAAACTCAGCAATCACTCAAGCATAGGATGGTTCCCAAATACATGGCAAAGAGATTGAGAAATGACTCTCTCAGGATTTTTCAACATGTACATAGATGTTCGTTGCCAGACTGTCAAGGTTTGTCAACACCTTCTCTCAAACCGTGCCCCGGGAGAGCAAGGAACCAAGACTCTGAAACATCATTGTATTGCGTCATCAACTGTTGTGTGAAGCCCCTTCCCGATCGTGGCCTTGGTAAAGTCTAGAAGGAGTTCGTCCAGATTGACGAGAGGAGGATATCAAAATCTTGTACAAGTATGTTTACTTACAAACTTCCTTTTCCCCGCCACCGCACGGTGGCTGTGCACATCGAGGCTCGTAGCAGCAAACCTTGGAGGATAGGACCTTAAGAGAACGGAGTCCATAATTCCCAAGACAGCGCAAGCTGATATAACGCTCAGCTGTATACTTTATGACCTTCTCACAGCGCGTAAACTTCGTTCCAGCGGGTATCGGGGCCTTTTCTCTGAGAGTTTCTTGGATCGACTTGACCCACTCCTGGCCTCGTTGTATGGGTCTTTGTTTCAGGGGCCTCCTATCAATGATCAAAAGATGTTGGGGAGTGATCTGCGCTGCAGGGACACGAGTAAGTGAGCCGTTTGCGTTGACAATGAGACTCCCATCAGTGGCTCTGAGGTTGTTAAATACAATATTTTTGGGCCGTTTTTTTAATTCAGGAAGACAGCTTTGACACATCGCTGGACCCGGTCTTGTAATATACTGATTGTAGTGAAGGATCTTTGTAACAAAAGTTGTGAGGGAGGCCGCATCATTTTGAATAAAGTGCATCAAGACTCCAAGTTGTAAGACAAAAACAGTCAGTCTCCAGCCCTTTTGAAACCGTACGCCCGCCTTCTGTTTCACTAACGTCGCAACAACCGGGGTAGATGGTATGTTGTTCACACGATGGCTGACCTGGATTCTCTGGTTGTCACTGGCAGAGAATTGCCCTGTAAAGAGAGGCGAATCACCGCGAGCATACTGTCCGTACAGCACATACAACGACTTCAAATGGCGGCCTAGGATCTTGTTAAAGACGCGATCGGCTTCGTTTTTGGGAGTAGGGATCGGCTTCTGCTCACGCCAGCAATGTTGCGTTGGGCCATCTGCAAGGATTTCTGGAGGATTTCCTCCACCATCTTGGACAGCATCCGGCTCGGGCAAAGGTTCAGTATCCACTTCAACGATGGGCTCCGGTTGAGTTTCCACGGCGACTTCCACGGTAGGCTCACGCCTTGTTTGATCTGCCTTGACCGCATCCGGCTCTATGGTGTCACGTTGGGCTGGAC
>JALTMC010000825.1:3559-10210 GCA_027005175.1 Myxococcales bacterium | reverse complement strand
GTGCTAGGCACGCCAGGCTTGCGTCGAATCTCCAGAGTGATCGCGCCGGCCTCAGAGCTACCGTAATTTTGACAGATCACCAGATTAAATTTTCGGTAGAATCGACGTACGGTTCGAGCTGACAAAGGAGCGGCCGCTGAGATACAATACCGGACATGCGAGAGGTTGTGTTCCTTGGCATCTGTTTGAATGCGCGTCATCACATCAAACATAAAAGGAACAGCCGGAAAGAATGTGATCGTTTCCGATTCAAGGAGGCGCAAAACAGGGCGTGGAAGAAATCGCTCCACCAACACCATGGTAGCCCCTGTCAACAACATGGGCATCACACAAAAATCGAAACCATAGCTATGAAACAGCGGAACTGTTGCAAGGATGACATCGGTATCCCGCATACCGAGTGTTTGCACAACATTGTCACCTTCCGCAACCATATCGGCCGCCGATAGCATCACACCCTTTGGAACGCCCGTAGAACCTGAGGTATACTTCAATAGAACAACATCATCTAGCTCTGCTGGGGGTTCATGTCCGTCGAGGGAAGTCCAAGCCAACGCCTCTTCTGAGGCGAGAGTTGTAAACTCCCATGAAGAGAGTTGTTTGCCATGACGGTCCAGGGTCAACAGACCAGAAGCACCACCATCTTGGAGGATTTCTTCGATCTCTTGTGTTTTGTAACTTGTATCCAAAAAGATGGGTATCGCACCGATCTTGGACAGAGCGATGAGTGAAAAGACAAACTCTTGGAGGTTGGGCAGCTGCACACCAACCCGATCACGAGACTGAACTCCCAAAGTTTGCAGCTCTAGAGCCAATGCAGAGACCCGAGCAGCCACCTGTGAAAACGTCACGCTCTGGTGGAGAGAAGGGATGCGCAATGCGACCTTTTCGGGATGTTGTTGGACTCGTATATCCAGCAATTGAGAAAAGTTCAAAGACGCGGTCATTACGTGTTCCTCATACTGCTTTGGCTTCGAGAGAAGCCATGAGTGGGAAAGGTATTGTGGTCCAACAGAATTTGGTATAGTATCTCTCCAAGAAAAGCATACTTATATCTCCCTATATACCAAAGAAACCATGGAAGTGAAAGATGAGTGAGCAAGCAACAACCGCACAGCGCGTGAAAGAAATTATTGCTGAGGTATCTCAGTTGGGTATCACAGCAGAAGAAGTAGGTGATGAGTCAAACATCGTAACTCGCTTGGGCCTCCAATCGACACAGATCCTTGAGATTATGGTCGAATTGGAAAACGAGTTTAATGTTGAGTTTGAAGATACAGAGATCACGGAAGAACTGTGGAGTTCAGTGAGTACTCTAACGGATGGAATTCTGGCCAAGAAAGGGAGCACAGCATGAGCGAAGAGCAAGTCATAGCAAAAGAGGAAGAAACAACCGACGACATTTATTCAGAATTGGACGAAGATCGCTGTCCTTTCTGTCATATCGATTTGGATCCCAAAACAGAGGACCAGTGGCTCCGTTCCTATGATGGTCGTGAGCTTTGGCTCACTGATGTAAAATCATTGGTCTGTTCCAAATGTGGCGTACAAGTCTATCCTGAGGAAACACTCAACTACTTTGAAGAAGCACGGACAGGTGGGATTCCCAACCTGAAGAGTAGAGAGTATATACCCGACACCTACGATGATGACGATGAGTAAAGACAAACCCCATCCTCCCCATGACATACCCTCCCATATACCTCACACAACGAATCCTTCAGACAGCATCGACTTACTGGGAGCAGGACGCCTTCTCAGCTTGGGAAGAAAGCGCCTTATCAAGTGGGCCAAAGATGGTAGATTGCCTGGACGACGTGAAGGATTTGAGTGGTACTTTACCCGAGAATCATTGCTCCAGTTTGCCTATAAACACTGTCTGGATTGTGGACAGCAAAACATAACCCTTGAAGAGCATGTTTATTTTTGTCCACATTGTGCAAGCTCCTTTTCTCCCTATTCAATGGAAGTCGAACTCCAACTGACTTCCCCTATGCTACAAGCCAACCAACAACTCTTTTTACAACGACTGCAAATGAAAGAGGTCAATGACGAAGAGGCTGTTGAAAAGCTGTGTCAACGTTACGAACTTCAACGCCTGTCAGCTTACCAACGATGGTACGAGTTTCAATACAACAAAAAAGGCACACATCGTGTTGGTCTTGGAGATGTAAACCTCGAAGAATTTAAACCCTCATAATACAACGCAAAAAAGGCGTCATCCTTGAAAGGTTGACGCCATTTTCCATCCAACATCAGACAACTCAAATCACCTGACACTGAAGAACTCTTCAGAAAGACCCATTGGACTTAGCGCATACCGATGCGCCCAAACATTCCACCTTGAGCCATTTGGAACATTTGGGACAGTTGTTGCATCATCTGCATCATCTGCATCATCATTTGCATTTGCTGGAAAGCCTGCCGCATTTGTGGCATTGAACTCTGCTGCATACCGGGCATTTGAGGACGCATAAAGTTGCCAATGGGACCCAGATGGTTGGCGTTGCCTTGTGCAATTTGACCAGGAGTAGGAGTCGCGCCACCTTTCGTGATAGAGTTGAGGCCTTGACTTGCACTCAACTTGGGTCCACCAATTTCCATGGCCTTCCCACCTGTTTTCCATTCACCATTGCCTTTACCAAACTTATCCATCGTTGCCACTTGACCATCACGAGAAACAACTTGGAACTGATCAATGTTGTTACCAGCCTTGTTGGCTTTCATGTTCAAAGTAGTACCATCGGGGAGCTTGATCGATCCACCTTTCTTCAGCTCACTCAAAGGAACCTTCATCATCGCCTTCTTCTTCTTGTCACCCTTAGCATGGATCTCAATGGAAGGGGGCTTGCCACAACGCTTAACATCAACAGTGAACATTTTACCGTCACCACTCTTGATTTCCATTCGACCGTGCCCTTTGTCAGTGAAGGTAGACTCACCCACACTCAAGGTATTCTTGGTGCCTGCTTTGAAGCCACAGTGCTTGAGCTTGGTTGAACTGATATCGAGTTTTTGGGGTGCGGGAGGAGTCATTGCGCCACCACCAACCATACCAAAACCAAAACCAAACATGCCACCCATACCCATCTGGGCAAGGCTACTCATTTGTCCAACATTTCCCTGGAAGAAGTTAGCACCAAAACCAGCCACAAAGAAACCGGCAGACTGGGCTCCACCAAATCCTTGCATGCCACCCATTTGACCTCGGTTGGTCACAGGTGCGGCAGTGTGTGTCGGTGCTGGTGGAGGCATAACGGGAGGACGGGCGGTAGAATGAGATACGCTACCGTGGTGATGATTGCTGAGCCATTGACTGTACAGATTCTTGAACATTGTGTTTCTCCTTATCGGCCATGAAAAAGGATGGAATCGATATATCCCCAACTCCAGTTGGCGTTCAAACCATCTGGAGAGTATAGGACAAAAAATAGCTGTCGCATGCCCGGTTTGGGTACATATCATAACCAAATCAAACACCAAGTGTATGATGGGCTACGATTTTCTACGACCTCGTAACTTAACTCTACCACCATTATCGTGCTCTGTGTCATTTAAGTTTCGTACAAAATAATTTTTTTTTCAAACCACACAGTAACCGGAAAGAAAAGAGGATTTCGCCACCGGCACCACACAAAAAGTGAGAACGTCCTCTGAACACACAAAAAGTGAATCACATTCTCTCGTCTGATCCTGATCCAAAGATCGCAAGACACTGTTGATGAAAGATTTGTTGTTGGTGTTTGAGCCAGGACTGCAATTCAGAAGATCGCTTGGGAATGGCATGAATACTTTGTAGCAATTGCTCTTGAAGGATTTCGCCCAATTTTCCGCAACAAAGAGAAAAGGCTCTCCAATCCGGCTGGGGCTCGGCAGAGATCTGCTGCGCCCATCGATAAAAGCCAAGAAACTCTGCCGCCAATCCATTGTTTCGATATTCGATCAATCGATCCAGAAGTAGCATTTGTGCAAGCTCTCGAGTATTCTTCGTTTGTCCAAGCTCCGGCAACAAGAACAAGGCACCTTCGTTGGGAAACAAATCCGCTAGCATCTCCAGCAAGGTTTTGATCCATCCGAGAAGGAAGAGAGCATCCTGTGGAGGGAAATGGTTCATCTTGGCAAGCAAGGGCTCTTTATAAGGTAGGCTTGAGTCTGTTGCGATATGGCCCCACTCATGGAGAAGATTGAGTTCTTGACGCCAAGAGAGAAACTCTTCATGGGAAGGAAAAGACTGGAGCAGACTCAAAAAAGCAGGCTCAGCCTCAACCAGATCTTGTGCTAGTTTTTCCCGATATCGATGGGGCCTCACATAGATCGTAAATCCACTCTCTGCCGCCAACACCAAGGTATCTGCTGTGGAATGACCCAAAGCCAGATCTTCTTGTTGAAGAGACCAAACGGGGACACCTCTCAACTTTTGGACGGCGAGAGATGTGCGCAATGACACAGGAACAGTGGGTCCATACCAAAGGCATAGATGGGGTGCAAAACACCAAACGAGATGGTGCTGAGAGCCAGCCTCTTGGAGCTGATCTTGCCATTGTTGGAGAGAGGAGATGATCAGTGTGGGATCACTGTGCGTCTGCTCCAGGACATCTTGAGATGCCTGAATTTGTTGCAAAATGTGTTGTTCGAGGCCAATCATCGGCGATGTGGATTACTTTTTATCAAGATCTTTGGTAACAGCCTTGATATCTTCGGAAAGAGTTCCTCCCTCCAGCGCAACCTCACGTGCGCTATTGATGATCGCCAGGGCTCGCTTGGCTTCCCGAGACTCTGCCTTTGGATCAAGCTCCATGATCTTTTTGAAATCTTCCACAGCTTTGCTAAGACTATCCTCGTCATTTTCCTGAATATAAGCTTCACCACGTTGAAGCAGAGAGAACAAGTGCTCTGGCTCTTCCTCCAAAACACGGCTAAACAATTCAATGGCTTGTGTTGGAAAATTTTGGTGAGTGTAAATCGCACCCAGCCCTACCATTGCATCAATGTTTTCAGGGTTGAGAGCATGAACACCTTCGTAAAGAATACGAGCATTGTCGAGCTTCCCCTCTTCCAGCATCTTAAAAGCGAGCGATACAATATGGCTGATATCCAGCTCGGTATACCCAAGTGCCGCTCCAAGATTAATCCCAGTGGGATTGCGCATCCACATCTGCAGGTTTTCGATCGCCTCTTCTTGAAGCGGAGTTAACTGTTCTTCATTCGCCATGGATCATTCTCCTACTCCGGTGGCTGGCATCATCGCACCAAAACCTTGTGCTTCAATGCCCAAAGCTCGATTAAACATATTATAAAACGTTTCAGCAGCTACTTGCGCTGTGAGTTCAATGATTTGAGGCTCTGAAAAGACCTCGCGCATCTCTGAGAACAACTCGTCAGATACAGTCATGCTATCCGTTAAAGCATCTGTATACAAAAGAATCAATCGTTCTTTTGGAGTCCAATCCATACAAGAGAGTACATCTTCGTGTGAGATCGCTTCCAACTGCTCGGGTGTCAGTCCAGCTTCAGGAGCACGAGCATGGCCGATATCAATACAGAACTCGCATTGATTTCGATGCGCGACACGCAGCTTGGCAAGAAACTTAAGATCGCGGGGAAGGTCTCCCTCATGACTCTCAATCTTGCCCAACCCTGCAACACTCCCAACCAAAGCCGGTACCTGAGCGAGAGCACGGGAAGAGTTGGGGACGGCACCAAAGGCCTTCTCCATCTGACCAAACATCCTTTGTATCAGACGTGGAGCATCTTCTGTTGCAACCAACTTGACTCGTGACATTCAAAGACCTTCCATAACTTGTAGTTTAAACATGTACATATCTTTTCTCCCAACTCATTCAACCCCCGCCCCAGTCTCCGCTCGGGTTTCTCGCGCCCCTTTGTTGCAGGGGAGCAAGTAGAGCACGAGGGTAAAAATTAACAAGTTATTCTCCTGTGGAGAAGGTTGCGGCTTCCATCGCCTCAGGCCCTTCAGGTACGGCCACGGTGGGAAACTCGATATCCATGGATTTGCCTTGAGCTTCCAACTCTTTGCGCTTTCGCTTCTGTGCATTTAAGACCTTGCGGAATTTCCTCACCTGAACCAGCTTTTCAGCCAAAGGCCTTTCTTCCCGCGCCGCGACCACCGATTGAATATACTGTTCATGAGGAAGCCTGAAGAACTCTGTGTAAAACTCTTCGAGAGGGAGTTGGGTTGGAACCACTGCATGCATCAGATCATAGTGGCCCCAGTTGCGCGAGATCAGTTTGTCTTCCCGATCCATCTTGTCAAACAAGGGAGTTCCGGGAAGGGGTGTCAAGATCGTAAAGGTTGGCGTTTTGAGTTCAGCCTCTTCCACAAATCGTTTGACACGGGCAAAGTCTTTGTGGTCGTAGTCGGGTCGAATCACGATCTGAGCTGCAATGTTGATGTCCAGTTCGTGCAGTAACTCAATGGCACCCCAGTTATTTTTTACAGAGTTTGACTTGTTGTAATCACTGAGGTCCTCTTCCATAAAGGACTCAAAACCCACCAGTGCCAAAGAGAGGCCGACATCAGCCCAGCGTCTGATGAGATCGGGATGTCGCATAATCGAATCGGAACGAATGTACATGAAGTACTTCTTTTGTATCCCGACCTCTTCAATCTTTGCCACGAGCTCTGTCATT
>JALTMC010000825.1:0-3549 GCA_027005175.1 Myxococcales bacterium | reverse complement strand
TTCGAGGAGCGTCGACCAACGCCTCATCGTCCGTAAAAAAGATATTGGGTTCATCGATTCCAGCGATCTCTTCGACCACTCGTTCGATGTCACGCTTCAGGTAGTGACCATCCGTGAAGGGCCACAACGAGCAAAAGTTACAGCGGTATGGACAACCCACAGTGCTGCGCACAGAAGCAATGGGCTTCATCAACTTATCGTGATAATCGGCTCGATGCTGTCCAACAAGATCTCGTGCCGGAGAAGGATAATCATCAAGACGAGGCTTGGCTGCCGCCTTCGAGCGCACCTGCCTTCCGCTTTCATCGGAAAATGCAAGACCAGGAATGTCCGTAAACGACTGCTTTTGCTCGACCCGCTGCACAAGATCGCGAAAAGCAAACAAACCCTCTCCCATCACAACCGTGTCGATGTGGCTGGGAGCATGAAAATCAAAGGGCCGAAATGTTCCGTGGTGGCCGCCCACCACGACAAAGGTTTCGGGATTGTACTGTTTCACTTTCTGACTGTAATCCAACACCGTGGGGACATCGGGAGAGTCGGCAGTAAAGCCAACCATATCTGGTTTTTCTTGCTCCAAGATGGTCTCCAGCGAGATGCCTTTTTCCATCCTCATATCACGAATCTGGACATCGTGCTCGTTGCGCACAGCGCCAGCCAAGTATTCCAACCCTAACGGCTCGTAGATGAAGACATCATCACCACCGATCACTTCAGGATTCCCTGGTGGAGTCACCAAAAGGATTTTCATACAGCTTCCCTCCCACAACAAGATAAGCAGGGTCATACCAATCTATCTGATACACAAAATTATCCCATAACTCAACAAGAACGGATCTTGCTTCAGAAGTCAAGCCCACCCCCCCACGCACTCATCGGTTGTATTTTTGCAATGTCTCTGCCATGATGGCATGTATTGTAAAGAATGGAGTGATGTAGGTGAACAGGTTGCAGCTGGATCATCGAACACCGTGTGAACGCAAAGATAGAGCTCTATGCGTATGTGATTCTGGAATCGTATTTGTAACAAAGAGGTGATGAAATGAGGCGTATCCTTTCTTTCCTTGCAGCAAGCGCGTTGCTGCTGGCCCTGATGAACGCAGGGATGTGGGCTGCCTGCTCTCCCAAACCGGGAGACGAAAGCAACACATCCGAAACAGCCAAAGAAGCCTCGGCAGAGGCAGCGCCCGATAGTAGTGGTGAGGCTGTCACCGAAACCACGACAGAAACTCCTGCTGAAACCGTTGCAGAAGTAACTCCAGATGCAGCACCGGATCTCGCTCCTGACAAAACACCGGATCTCGCTCCTGACAAAACACCGGATCTCGCTCCTGACAAAACACCGGATCTCGCTCCTGACAAAACACCCAGAGAGAGTACACCAGGTAACAGGCTATTGGGTGAAGAGTGTGCAGTCACTTCCGATTGTAAATCCGGTCTGGGCTTTTCGTGTGTCGATCCAGGTGGTTTGAATAAAAAGGTCTGCACCAAGTCCTGCAGCGCAAATGCAGACTGCGACAGTATCAGTGGAGGCGCTGGAAATGGACTGTGTGACAAGCATCCAGGGATAACATCCTACTGCCTGTCCAAGTGTACCAGTGATGCTGAGTGCGCTGCTCTGGCAAACACACCAGTGTGTGCAACCACAGAAAGTCACTGTTGGGTTCGCAAGCCTCTTGGTGACTCCTGTGCCCGTGAATCCGAGTGTGCCACAGGACTTAAATGTGTCGATCCAGGTGGTCTCGGCAAAAAGATCTGTACCAAAGCATGTGTGGCCGCCGCAGACTGTGGAGCGGGTAGTCTCTGCGATGTGTCCCACCCTGGCCTAGCAAAGAACTACTGCCTGAAACCCTGTACAAAAGATACAACATGTGCACTTTTCAACAACACTCCCATTTGCGCCTCTGAAGGTCACTGTTGGACGAAAAAAGACATTGGTGGAACTTGTGCTGACTCCAAACAATGTACAACAGGCTTAGACTGCAAAGATCCCGGAAGCCTCGGAGCCAAGGTCTGTACCAAAAGCTGTACCGCTGACGGAGACTGCCCCGGTGGCAAATGCCAAAATTCACAATGCCTCCCCCGCTGCACCACAAAAGCTGACTGCGGCAGCTACTCCACGATCTTCGCATGCAACACCAATGGTTATTGCTGGAAGAACTAGAACACTCTGCGTATCCCCAACAGAACAAACAACACCAACAAAAATCAGAGATATCCTTCGCCGCAAAGAATGCTGTATGTGTCGCAGGATCAAGTTTGAATATCCAACAAACAACCATGGCACAATTTGCTTGGTGCTGCACTTGCTCCAGTATGCCTTTGTGTTGTCAGGAACGGCCCAAAGCAATTGATAAATACCGGGCTTCGCAGGATCAGGCTGACTTGCGACGGTAAGCAAACGCCAGACAGCATACTCGTCTTTAATTCAAGTTATAAAATCGCTGTTCCTATCTCAGACGGGCAAGGGCACAATCCAGAACTCACCCGTTCGATCGGGGTATTTTTCGCATCCCATGTGCTCGAAGGAAGGAGCCTATGTTACTTCGGAAAGCAGAATTTGAGCTTGCGATCACAAGCGAAGTTACTGGGACAGTCCAAGTCTTGACTACAGGGAAAGACGCAAGCTTTGTCAAGTTTGGGTGTTACAACCTGACATTTTGCACCCGCCGGTATATTGGGACAATCCGAGTCTACTTTGCAAGGAACTTTGGTACAATGTCCTTTTCCTGCACCGGGTGATGAGAAGCATAAGAAACCGGGCAAGCAGCGTTTGAGTAAGGAGCATTCTCCACCAAAAGGCACCGTACCGACAGGAGTACTTGGCGCACAGGCGTTGCCTGCAGCATACTTGGCACAGACCTGCCCCCCTGGGCAAGAACCACACTTTTTCAAAGACAGACACGTGTTGCCCGGTGCAGGGAAACACAGTCGATCCTTTGCACAGCGACACTGTGTCAACCACGGCACACAAATCCCCAGGGGGTTGGATGGCGCAGGCCGGAAACAGTACAATTGTTTTTCACAGTACTCTCTAGCCAGAATTCGATCACCTGTGGGATTGCCGCAAAGCTGGTCCTTCTTTTGTGTTCCTTCAGGCAAGCATACACCTTCGGTGGGAGAAGTGAGAAAGCAGAAAATACCTTTGGGACACAGCGTCTGTCGGTTACACTTTCTCAAGCAATAGCCATTGGGCAGACCCGGAGTGAGAAACGAACAAACATGTTCGGAAGGACAGACCATTCGGGTCTCTCCACCACAAGCACCCAAAGGAGGCGCAACGCTCGGTGGACGGCAACGTTTTGCAACCATATCGCAAATCGCGCCTTTTTCACACAAGATGCCGCGCTCCTCATCACAAGGAGCACCAGAGGGGGCTTGCGCCAGACAGATCTGACTCTTTGTCTCAGACTCAATCAAACACTTGGTTCGACCATCCTTGTTGCCGGAACAAGAGCTATCATTGGTGCATAACTGGTAGCAAAAAGACTCGGGGGAAGCCGGTCGAGTCCGCAAGCAAACCAGACCTGTTCCACACTTTTCATAAGC
>JALTMC010000824.1 GCA_027005175.1 Myxococcales bacterium | reverse complement strand
CTTGGAGCCTCCACAAGGCATCACCTGCGTCAAAGACGATCCACTTGCCTGCCCATAGGATCTTTCCTTCATGAGGTGGTGGAACAAAGTGCGAAGGTAATCCTGAGCCTCCTTTTAAGCCGATATTTGTGAGCTGTTTGGCTCTCCCTTCTGCTATGATTATCTTCCACAAAGAGGCGACACCTGTTTGGCTGGAGACAAATACGATCGCTTTGCCACTTGGATGGAAGTATGGGCTTGCTATCCCACCGGAGTGCATTGCTAAAACTTTCGATTGTCCCGTTCTTAAATCTCGAAGCCACAATTGGTAGTTCTCTCGATTGGTTTGCTTAACGTATAAAAGTTGTTCACCTTTCGGGTCAAATACAGGGTAAAAATTGGCTTTCCGACTGATCATCTTCCATTCTCCACCAGCGTGTTTCCCTGATAGGTACAGCTTTCGACCTGTTGAAACAACCGCGACATGACCTGTGTTGGGGGATTGTCGGAGTTCTGTTACAAGCACGCCAGCCAAAGGTTGCTTTAGGGCTCCGTTGGCTGAGACCCTCCATAACTCTCCCCCTTTTGGGAGTTCATGTCCTTCTGGCAGGTGGAGATTGTGTTGAGCTTTCATGGTGATCAGTTGACTCCCATCCTGTAATGTTGCCCTGATCTTTCCTTCTCTTTTCAACATCCTTGCTGACATTTTTCGTTTGTGCTTGAGCTGTTGTCTCCGTCTCCATTTTCTGGAAGAGGCTGTTGCTCTTTTGATTCGGATACGTTTTTGAGGAACAGTTTGCTCTTGTTTTTGAGGAGCAGTTTGCTCTTGTTTTTGAGGAGCAGATGCAAGAAGAGAAGGGTTCGAGCTTGTGGAGCGATGCGGCTGGATGGAACGCAGCGGCTGTGAGTGCGTAGGACTTGTTTTGTGCACGTTTGTGGGGAGGGTTTGTGCTTGCCAAGTCTGCCACAAAAAGTAGGTGGCGATGGCTATGGATAGTACTGTTATCATTAACCAACGGAGTGGTTGAGACATCTTCTTGATCCATCCTATTTGTCAGTTGGTGGATGTCTATTCTGTTCGTGTGAAGTTTAGGGAAAGAATGATGGCTTGACAAGCTTTGGTAACTTATTGTATCCAGATAGTGGCTTCGTGAGGTGTCCATCATTTCGCCATTGAGCTTTGCTCAGGGACGATGTTGCGTCGTCCTGGATTCTGTAACTAGGAAATCACTACAAGGACAGGCTGTTCTTGGGTTGCTCAGCCCCTATAGGCACTATGTGCACTAGGGAACTGGCTCAACCAGGACAGCCTGGTTTCCCTAGCGCACATAGTGCCTATAGGGGCTGCAACCCTGTGAGCCTTCCATGTCCCAAGAATAGTTAGGAAATAGCACTTCACGAAGCCAATCCCCTTTCTCTTCCCAAGTTTCGCATCGGGTGTGACTGATTTCGTATCGGGTATGACTGATTCTCATAAATTCACCAATCGTCGTGTGAAGTCCCTTCTTTCATCTACTGGGCTTTGGCTCGGAGTTGGCAGGGAGGACGTCGAATAATTTGTGATACATACCGGTCCATTCTCCCAAAACACTTCCTCCGAAAATAAGAGGTTCCTCCATGAAGTTTTTTATTGATACAGCAGATGTTGGCGAAATTCGTCAGGCTTTGGCTATGGGTGTTCTCGATGGCGTTACCACCAACCCATCTCTTATTGCAAAATCAGGTCGAAAGTTTGAAGAAGTGATCGAAGAGATTTGTGAACTTGTTCCAGGGCCTGTGAGTGCGGAGGTCGTCTCCACCGATGTGGAGGGGATGTGGAATGAGGCGCAGAAACTCGCAAAGATCGCACCCAATATTGTGATAAAACTTCCCACAACCATGGCAGGAATTCAAGCCTGCTCTCGGTGCAAAGAGAACGACATCAAGACGAATTTAACGCTGTGCTTTTCTCCCAGTCAAGCTCTGATTGTAGCGAAAGCAGGTGCTACTTACGTGAGTCCCTTTGTTGGACGCCTGGATGATATCTCACATTTTGGGATGGAGTTAATTGAGCAGATCGTTACAATCTATGAAAACTACTCGTTTGAAACACAGGTTCTGGTGGCGAGCATTCGTCATCCTCTTCACTTGGTAGAGGCTGCTTTGGCTGGCGCACATGTTTCCACGATTCCTTATGGAGTGATTGAAAAACTACTCAAACACCCCCTCACCGATATCGGTTTGGAGAAGTTTCTCAAAGATTGGGAAAAGGTCCCGAAATAGTCCGAAACAATACGAGTTTGTGAAATGGAACGGGCATCTCTTTGGTGGCAACGTCGAACTCTTGTTTCTCTCGTTTGGGCGAGTCTGCTCTGTCTTTTCTCTCTGTGGAACCAAGCCTCGTGTGTTCCACGGTGTCGGTCGGATGCTGACTGCAAAAACAATATGCTGTGTGGACCGGGACAGGTCTGTATCGCGAACTGCTTTGTGGCGCAAACGACCGGGTGTCGGAAGGGCTTTGTCTGCGCTGCCAATGGCGTCTCATGCTCTCCACTCTCCGAAACTCCAGCCCCGGAACAAACACTCCATAGTGAAACTCCAACTTCAGAACAAACCCTCCATAGTGAAACTTCAACTTCAGAACAAAACCTCCATAGTGAAGCTCCAACTTCAGAACAAACACTCGATAGTGGCCGCTCCGGTGAATGACAAGGTTGTTTCCGGGTCTGGAATGACAAGATAGCTTCAGGGTTTGGAATGACAGGTTTGCTTGCGAGTTCGCCAAGGAGGTCTGTTTGTGATTGTTTTTGTGGTTGGTTTAGGCTCTGGGATGACAGCGATCGTAGACTTCTTTGAGTAAGGCTTTGTTGATGTGTGTGTAGATCTGGGTGGTGGATATGTCTGCATGTCCCAAAAGGTCTTGTACGGATCGAAGGTCTGCGCCATGTTCCAAGAGGTGTGTGGCAAAGGAGTGCCGGATCTTGTGTGGGGATATCGGGCGTTGAATCCCGCTTGCGCGAGCATAGTTACGGATATTTTTCCAGAATGCTTGGCGGGTCAGTGGTCCGCCACGGCTTGTGATGAAGAGGTACTCTGAGGAGCGATCTTTGAGGATCTCGGATCGCCCTGCAGTCAGATAGAGTTGGATTTGCTCTACAGCCATGTGACCCAAGGGCACGACGCGCTCTTTGCGGCCTTTTCCAAAGACGATCAGATAGCCTACATCGAGATTGAGATCCGCTGTTTTGATGTTGCATAATTCGGACACACGCACACCTGTTGCGTACAGTGTTTCAAGCATCGCGCTGTCTCGAAGTTGTAGGGGGGAGGGACTTCCAGAGCCTGCTGTGGGCTGAGCCAAGAGGCGCTCTACTTCTTCTTCGGTGAGGTGATCTGGGAGCTTTCGACTTTGTCGGGGCATTTCAATGCTTGCACAGGGATTACGCATGATCAGATCTTCGAGCACCAGGAATTTGAAAAATCCACGAACAGAGACTAAGGCTCGCGCTTGGCTTCGGCCACTGAGTCCTGATTCGGTGAGATGCATCAGGTAATCGAGCACTGTGGAGGCTGTGACTTTGTTGAGGTCGTTGATCTCTTGGGCGTAGAGGTAGCGGTGAAAGCGACGCACATCTCGGCTGTAGGATTCAACACTGTGTGGGGCCAGGCCTTTCTCCACCTGAAGAAAGTTTGTATATAACTTGTATTGTTGCTCAAAGCTCATGGTCTGCCTCTCCCTCCACGGTTTTCCCTATCATAAGGGGGAAAGGGCGGCTTTGTCTACAGTTTTGCAGATGTTTTCTACAGAAACTCTTTGACTCCCAGTCTTGAATCCCTATCCTGGAGAGAGGGGTTCTCTTCTTTCGAGGGTTGGTCACGCATGGGGCAAATTCAACTTTTATGAAACAACAACGACTTCAACAAAGCTATTTTCTCTGGGTGATAGCCTTGTTATGGGTTGGGCTTAGCGGTTGTCCCAATCGAGCTGCTGTCACCGCACAACGGCGGGTGCCGCCTGCTTTTGGCAAAAAAAAAGCAGGCTCTGCCCGAGTCCAAAATCATACAAGTGCTTCTTGGAGTGCAACAGATTCGGTTCGGCGAAAGACCACAATACGACCTTCACAGAGGGCAAGGACGTTCCGTCGTATACGTCACAAACGTCATAAGCCCAGTCGCTATGTCTATGTGAGTGCCAATGCATATCGCTTCTACTTGGAGGGGCGTATGTACGCACAGGCCAACAAGCCCAACAAGGCCATCACCTCTTTTAAATCTGCCCTGGTTTACAACCCCAAATCGTCGTATCTACATTTCTGTATCGCCCGGCAATTCCGTCGCTTAAAAAAGTGGAATGCGGCGTTCTTTTGGGCTACGAAGATGATGCAACTCAATCAAAAAGATGCGCGGGCAGATCATCTGCTGGGGCAACTTTATGCGAGTCGAAAACAGTGGGGAAAGGCGGTTCGGTACTATCGGAGTGCGATTCGAAAAAATCCAAAAATGACAGCCTCTTATGAAGACTTAGAGCAGATCTGGCGAACACAGTATAAACAACGTGACAAATTGCGTGATGTGCTGCGTCAACTTGTGAAGCAACGTCCTGAGTATTACCTGGGTTATCTGCGTCTTGCTCAACTTTACGAACGTTTGCTTCAGGACAGGCTTGCGTTGCAGTACTATAGGCGGGCTCTGAATCGTCATCCTTCGGATGTTACGGCACTTTCTCGAATGGGAGGGATTCTCTTTCGGCAGAAAAAGTGGAAGAAGGCCATTCGAGCGTATCGACTGTTGCTTGATTATCGACCGAGTGCGTGGCAAATCCGACTTCTGTTGGGGTCTATCTTTTTGATTCGAGGGCAGCCTCATGACCCCGAGCTGGCGACTTATCAGTTCCGATATGTCATGCGTGAAGTCACACAGCTTAAACCAGCGGACCGGGCCTTTCGAATAGGTTGGGAGCTTCACGCCCGAGGATTCCTTCGAGCTTCAGAGAAGTGGCTGAGGAAAGCATTGCTTTATGACTCCAATCATCATCAAGCAAAGCTTACCCTGGGTGTTGTCCTTCAACAACAAGGGAAGAGGAAGCTGGCTTTAAAGTGGTTTAAGTCGATTCCCAAGAATCAGCCCGCCTTTTTTGTGGAGGCTCAGTCGAGAGTGATCGATACCCTTTTGATGGCAGGGAAGGTGAAGCAAGCGAGGGAGTTGTTGTATCAAATCCGAGAGAGCATGGTGAAAGTTGAGCACTGGCTGCCTCTGTCTCAGGCCTTTGTCGAACGAGCCCCCCGCTCAGAACTTCAGCGCGAAGCAAAGTATCTTGAGAAACAGATAAAAAAAAAAAAATCGGCATATGATTTGCTCTTTCAATTGGCGTATACTGCCTTTAAACTTCGTCGTTACCGGAAGGTTGAGTCCTTGTTACAGAAGGTCTTGGCGAAAAAGAAAAATCATTCTTCTGCACTCAACTTTTTAGGGTATGTGTACGCTGTACATGGGGTGCGTTTCGCAGCGGCTGAGGAACTTGTTCGTCGAGCCCTGAGTCTTGAGCCTGGGAATGCTTACTATCTTGACAGTCTGGGGTGGGTATCTTTTCGTCGTGGTGATGCTCGGCGTGCTTATACTCTCGTTTCACAAGCTCATCATATGTTGCCCAATGAAGCCGCTGTGACATTCCATTTTGCTCGTATTGTGGAGCACTTGGGAAAGCATAAAGAAGCGATTCTTTTGTACCAGAAGTCACTTTCTTTAAATCCGCCTCCTGATGTGGTTCAAAAATTATTGCCCCGATTGAGAAAACTTCGACGTATGCGTTGAGTTCATGGTTATACAAACAAGCAAATCGCTGTTTACAGCCTCGATTGAGAAAACTCCGACGTATGCGTTGAGTTCATGGTTATACAAGCAAGCAAATCGTTGTTTACAGCCTCGATTGAGAAAACTCCGACGTATGCGTTGAGTTCATGGTTATACAGACAAGCAAATTGTTGTAAGTAGGAGCAAATGTAATGCAACGTGGATTGTTGTTTTTGACGGTCTCCAGCCTCTTCTTTTTGGCTGGATGTCCTAACAAGGGAAAGGTCAAGCCTACGTCTTCTCCAGTCTCGTCTAAGGCAAGGCTACCTGAGCTGCTTCGTCAAATTCGAGACAAACGATCTTCGATTCAAAGTTTGGAGGGGCGGGCAAAGCTACGTGTCTATCATCCCAACGGTCGGCGTTCAACATACCGCTTGTTCTTTCAGTTGCAACGTCCCAATCGACTTTTCTTTTCGATCACTGTGGCGATGCAGCCTGTGATTGTTGCTACCAGTGACGGTAAAAACTGTGCTTTGTACCAGGTGACTCAAAAGGCATTTTGGCATGGCCCTTCTGCTCGATTGCCTCGTGTTCTTGGGCGATTCCTCCCTCCCCAGCTTCCATTGGAACAACTTGTTCCCATCTTGTTTGGGGAGTTACCTGTGTTACCAGCGAAACAAGTCAAACAGATATCCAAAACAACAAAGTTGGTTGCTTATCGATTACAGGGTGACAAGCATGTACAGAGGTTGTGGATAGAGACCTTGACCAGACGGTTTGTGAAGACCTTGTTTGAAACACAAGGGAAGCCGCCATTGTCTTTGCGATACGGCACATTTCGAGGAACACCACCTTTGCCCAAGCGGGTGATCTTTGAAAATAAGAAGAGCAAGCAACGCATTGTGTGGATCTTTTACAAGTATACTGTCAATCCCAAAATCCCCATCAAAAGCTTCCAACAAACCCCACCCAAGGGCAACGTAAAGGTCTATCGTTTGTAATGGATCTCTTCGGCAGGGCTTCTTTTCCGGTGTTGAAAACACGAGGGGTAGGGGCGTTGTCGAGACACCGGGGGCTACCTTCGTCCCCCTTGCCTGGTATCTCCTGCCCAGCCAGGAACAGAACAGGTCGGTGTTGAGCCGGGTTTGCAAGATACAAATTCAGTCCATGATACCCCTGTATTCCTGACCCGTGAAAATTTTGTTGGGACAGGAGGCTGTAGTTGTGATATTTCAGAGCCCACTTTATCGTTATGGATGTTGTTGTTCGTCATTTTATGGGTTGTAAGAAAATACAAAATATGGGGCTTTGCCGAATGAATCGTTGGAAGTGTGTTGTTGAAACTGGAGCAACAAGCACACGGTATGATGAGAACCCTCGATACAAAGAGGGGTTGTATGAATTGAGAGATGATATCTTTGCTTGGATGGTGCCCAACGGTTCCTGGGGGGAATCCAATGCAGGGCTGGTTGTGGGAAAAGGAGAGTCCCTGCTCGTTGATACTTTGTGGGATGTTCCCAAAACACAGAAGATGCTTGATGCGATGGCAGCGTATCTGAAGGATGCTCCTTTGCGTCAAGTTGTGAATACACATGCTGACGGTGATCATTATTGGGGTAATGAACTGGTGACAGAAGCGGAGATTATTACCTCTGTGGCTAGCTTTGAAGAAATGAAAAAACAGAAACCTCGATCGATGCTGCTGCTCCGTCGTATCGGGAAGATCTTATCTGTTTTACCCTTCTTTGGAGATGCCCAAGTGGGTCATTGGTTTCAGGCCATGTCAGCACCTTATGACTTCGAGGGAGTGACCCCAACACCAGCAACCTGCACCTTTGAAGAGTATCATGTTCTCGATGTCGGCGGTCGTGAAGTCCAGCTTTTTGAAGTTGGACCTGCTCATACCCAAGGAGATCTCATCGTCTATGTTCCCGATGCAAAACTTCTCTTTAGTGGCGATATCCTTTTCTTGGGTTCGACGCCTGTGATGTGGGCAGGACCCCTGGATAACTGGTTTTCTGCGCTGGATAAGATCCTTGAAATGGATGTCGAAACCATCGTGCCTGGGCACGGACCTGTCACAGATAAAGAAGGGGTCAAAGGGGTCCAGGCTTACTGGGAGTATGTTGGAAAAGAAGTCCAAACACGTTATCACGCGGGGATGAAAGCATCGGAAGCGGCAAAGGAGATTGTCCTCAGCAAGGAGTTCCAAAGCAAACCCTTTGCCATGTGGAACTCTCCTGAGCGTATTATGGTGAGCGCACACACTCTCTACCGTCACTTGGAAGGAAGGACCGACTCTCCCGGAATCCCCGAGTTGTTACGGATTATGTATCGACAAGCAAAGTTAGCCCATGAGCTACCTCATGCACAACCTGCGGTGATGCGGAAAAAATAGTATCCATGTTCTTCCTGTGTTGGGTTGTTGACGAAACCAGGGTGTGCTGGCATACCTCCCCCCGACATATCATACGCCGAAAGGTTCGTGCATCATCTGCTACGCAGGAAGGTCTGTGCACCATCTGCTATGCAGGAAGGTTTCTGCATCATCTGCTACGCAGGAAGGTCTGTGGATATCACCATTTGTGTGTGTCTCAACCTTCGGTTTGTGGTAAGTTTTCTCGCATAAATCGCAACCAGTTTTCTTTGGCAAATCCTTCGAGTTCCATATCGGACCAGCCGCGTTGGGCAAGCCTTTCAAGTAGTTGCGTATAGTCTCTGGGTTGATGGATGGTTGAGGGAAGTTTGTCTGCTCCAAAACCTCCGTCCATATCACTGCCCAAGGCGATGCCATCGCGTCGCTCCATGACTTCGCAGATATATTCGATGTGTGCGATGGTCTCATCCAATGTTGCTCTTCTTTTTTGGTCTTCTGGAATGAGAAACCGACTGAATAAGTTGAGGCCGATGATACCTCCCCGTTGGCTGATGGCTCGAATCAGTGGGTCCGAAAGGTTTCTTTGGCTCTCACCACCCACCAGCTTTCGACTGTTCGAATGTGACGCAGCAATCGGACCCGACGTCCGATCCAACACTTCATAAGCGGCTTCGTCACTCAGGTGAGAGAAGTCGTGGATCATCCTCTTCTCTTCCATCCGGCGGACAAGCTCCTGCCCCAGTGGTGTTAAGGGACCTTTGGAATAATTACCTCCAGCGTATCTTGTCCCTGTGGACCAGGCCATCCCAATCATACGCAACCCTGCGTCAAACCAGGCATCCAGTTGGGCTGGTGTTGTGATGGGATCAGCACCTTCCATTAGCAAGACTACATTGAGTTGGGAGGGGGCGGAGCCATCGAGGTCTTCGGCAAAGCGGACGATCTTGACAAGCTGGATACTCTCCCAGCCTTGATAGATCTTCAGCTGCTTTGTTCCGAGCTTGTGGGCCATCTCCAAATCGTTGCGTGGATAGCCCCAAGGTGCCTTGAAGTTTGGTGCTGTAAACAGGGTGGCGTTGGCAAATCGGACATTGCCTTCTTCAAGGCTTGGGAATGTGATCCCAGGAGGTTGAGGACCACCTCTGGCTTCCTCTACTTCACGGAGCATATCCCGGCCCTCTATGGCTAGGCTTGCCAGGTCAAGGTGCCCATCATACCATTCCAATCGCATTCTCCATCGTGTCTTTGTTTAGCGGCGATGACAGAGATCTCATCTTGCTCCAGTCGTTAGCGTTCCTCCCCCATTGTCAACATGCGTCTTCGTCAAGCGGCGACGACGGAGATCTCATCGGTTGCGAGTTGGTGTCGAAGGAGTCTTTCGATGGCAGCGAGGGTGCCGGAGATTGCACTGGGGCAAGTGCCGCATGCTCCCTGGTATCGAATGTACAGGGTTTGTTCTTTGATACCAAGGAGGTCAAGGCCTCCACCGTCACCGGCGAGAGCAGGGCGAACCATCTCATCAAAGATGATTTCAACCTTGTCGAGCAGAGCTTGTTCTTCTTCACTTCCAGCGATGAGTTTTGGTGCTTCTTTTTCTCCCTCTGCATGTTCTACTTCAGGGAGGGACTCCATTTCCATTTCGAGAATTCGCTGCCCCACACCGGTCATGACACTTTCCCAGTTGCCATCCTCTGTTTTACTCACCGTAATGAAGTCCTGGAGATAGAAAATAGACTCGACTCCCTCAACTTCAAACAACTGGGATGCGATAGGATCTTCCTGAGCTTCTTCTTTGGTGTCGAAAGACATTGGACGACGAGCCAGTGTAATATCGACGTTAAACTTAAAAGCGTTGGGGTTGGGGGTGGGCTCCAGGTTTCTGATCTTCATTGAAATATCCTTTATCCTACGTGTGATTGTGGAGTCGTCTCTTGACTTGACTCTGCAATTCACTTATTTCCTACTCGCAAACTAGACAATAATTGTCTTTGCGTCTCTGGTCAACTGTTTGCGTGAAAGAAGTGTTGTTTGTCAAGGGAGTTGTCTTATGAAACAAAAGCTTTTTGATGGTTCTGATTTTGAGAAGATT
>JALTMC010000823.1 GCA_027005175.1 Myxococcales bacterium | reverse complement strand
GTTCTCACTCTTCCTGTGGCAGAAGCGGCTGCGGTTGAAGCGACGGAGGGGGCTCCTGACCATGTTCCTGTTGGTACTGAACTGAATGATGTTGAACTGAAGAAGGAGCACGTGTTTCCACCCCTCCCTCGCTCTCCTGGTACATCGGATGTTCCCGTTGATACTGAACGGGACAATGTTCCTGTTGATACTGAACGGGAGAAGGAGCAGCGGCCTCAAACAGAGGTTGGAGTAGCCAAGCCGTTGCCACGTCGGGGGGCTCTGGAGCGTGCTCGTATGGGTTCAGGCGGTATCTTGCAGCTACCATTCTCTACGGCAACTCATATGGCGTTGAAACAGCAGCTACAGTCCCGCTCCCCCCAAGAAGAGAGACGCCTTCAACCCCTTGTCGATGCTATCACATGGTGGTTGGATGAGGGGCTACGAGTGGCTATTGTATGTGGCTCGCTCGGTCAATCTCTGCGTATGAAAGAGTTGTTGCGCCTCTATGACTTGGAGTCTTATGTTTGGCACAACAGCGCAGATATCAAAACAGTGGAGCAGCATGCCGGTCGCAAAGCTCCCGTTGATCTGGTGCAAGGACGTATCTCCGAGGGGTTTTTGTTTCCCAAAGCGCGGCTTGTGTTGTTGTCAGAGGAAGAGATCTTTGGTCCAAAGGCGCGAAAGCGTCGAACGCGAAAGAAGCCCCTGCCTCAGACAGAGCTGGAAAGTTTGCGTAAGGGTGATCGTATTATCCACAAACAGTATGGAATGGCTCAGTACGGTGGTCTCTTTACTCTGACTCTTGGAGAGGAGACAGGCGACTTTGTCCTGCTTGAGTTTCTCGGCTCGGATCGTCTGTATCTTCCGGTCACCCGATTGTCTTTTATTGAACGATACACTGCCGGCGGCAAGCCAGCACTGGATCGACTCAAAGGCAACTCGTTTGAAAAGAAGAAAAGCAAAGCAAAGGCAGCCATTCAGGTGATGGCCGGCTCGCTGATTCAACTCTATGCGGAACGACAGGCAAAGAAAGGCCTGATCTATGACGCTCCCGACGACACATACCACGATTTTGCTGCACGCTTTCCTTACGAAGAAACGCCAGATCAATGGCAGGCCATTGAGGATGTCCTGGCAGACATGCAATCGGAACGATGTGTGGACAGACTGATCTGTGGTGATGTTGGCTATGGCAAGACCGAAGTCGCGATGCGTGCCGCTTTTCTCGCGGCCTACAATGGCAAGCAGGTTGCAGTACTTGTCCCCACAACTGTATTGGCGCAACAACATGGGTTGCGATTTATCGAGCGGTTTGAAGGCTACCCCATCAAAATCGCAGTTCTCTCGCGGTTTCAGACTACAAAAGAGAGAAAAGAAGTCTCGGCTGGCTTGGCCAACGGAACGATCGATATCGTTGTTGGAACGCACCGTCTGTTGTCACGTGATATCCACTACAACGATCTGGGTATGTTGATCATCGACGAAGAGCATCGATTTGGTGTACGTCACAAAGAGCGAGTCAAGCAGCTTCGCAAACATATTGATGTCCTGACTTTAACCGCAACACCTATCCCTCGTACTTTGGAGATGTCGATCGCAGGGATTCGTGATCTGACTTTGATCCAAACTCCTCCTACGGATAGGCTGGCGATCCGAACGAGCATTGCACCTTTTGATGACCAAGTCATTCGAGAGGCTGTGATGCGTGAACTCAACCGAGGAGGGCAAGTCTTTTTTGTTCACAATCGTGTGGAGTCTATTGGAAAGATTCAGGCTTATCTCGCGGATCTCTTGCCTGAAGGTCGCATCGTTGTTGGGCATGGCCAGATGCTAGAGGGGGAGCTAGAGCGGGCGATGCTGGACTTTGTTCAGGGCAAGTACAACATCCTGTTGTGTACTTCCATTATTGAGTCCGGGCTGGATATCCCCCGCGCCAACACCATCATCGTTAATCGAGCTGATGCTTTTGGTTTGGCTCAACTTTATCAGATCCGGGGCCGTGTGGGTCGAGGTAGAGAGCGAGCTTATGCGGTTCTCCTTGTACCACAAGAGCGCCGTATCACTCCCGAGGCCAAAGAACGTTTGCAGGTATTGCAACGATTTAGTGACCTTGGTGCAGGCTTTAAGATCGCACGTCATGACTTAGAGCTGCGAGGAGCAGGTAACCTTCTAGGCAAGGAGCAATCCGGTCATATCCATGCGATTGGAATGGACCTGTATCTGGAAATGCTAGAGGAGGCGATGGCTGAATTGCAGAACAAACCTCGTCGTGAACGGATTGAGCCCGAAGTCAAACTGGGAGTGGATGCCTACTTGCCAGAGTCGTATGTTCCCGACATCCCATTGCGGCTTCAATGTTATCGCCGCCTCACCTCGGCTGATACGCAAGAAGAACTCGACGAACTCTATCAGGAATTCTGTGACCGGTTTGGTTTGCCTCCTGAAGAGGTTGACAATCTCTTCCAGTTGATGAAGATTCAGCAGAGCATGATACTTATGCAAGCCACAACTGGCTTGATCAGCCGAAACCGATTTCGTCTCTTCTTTGCGCCCCAGGCTCCTATCGATCTGGAAAAGATCCTGATGATGGTGAAAAAGAAAGACTCTCCTTTTCAAATGGTTCCACCCAATGGTCTCCAAACAAC
>JALTMC010000822.1:800-2629 GCA_027005175.1 Myxococcales bacterium | reverse complement strand
CGGCGAAGTCACCTCATGCAAGGTGCGGTGAAGTCGATCCAGTGTGGCCTCTTTGTCATACTTTGACTCTGTGAAGAAGACCATGATATTCGAGGAGGAGCTTCCCATTTGCATTGTCAAACTTGGAGGCGAAAGCTCCGATGTCAGAGGAAGAGGGGGACGAAGATGATGAAAATCAGGCTCAAAAACAGGAGCGTCCACAATCACCCCAGGTAGCTCCCCCGCTGTTGCAGCAAGAACCTCATCCCCTACGACAGCAGGTATCTCATCCGCCGTCGGAGCAAGGAGCTCCCCTGCTGTTGCAGCAAGAACCTCATCCCCTACGACAGCAGGTGTCTCATCCGCTGTATCATCCTTTGTATTGTCGAGAGTAGGGATGTGTTGAAAAGATCGCATTTCAACATCGGTTTCACTTTGAGTAGAGGGTTTCTCTGAATCCACATCCTTCCAGGTTGTAAGGATGTTGTCCTCGTCGTTCAGCGTCGTTTCCTCGGCTGAAGAAAGTCCTTGTTTACCAGAATACATCTCCAGGATTTCAACAAGCTCGTCCTGCGACAACGCTTGGGTTTTTTCGGGATGCTTTTTTTTGTTGTTATGTGACATGAGACTGTATACCATCCCCCCGCTCCATCCGCTTCACAGCAGGTTCGATCGAACCTACAATTAGGAAGGGACTTTATTTGCGCGACTTCCACTCAGAGAGAACATCACACTCTACCACAATGTCATTGCCTTGGGCAGACCGTTCTCAATGTCATTGCCTTGGGCAGACCGTTCTCAATGTCATTGCCTTGGGCAGACCGTTCTCAATGTCATTGCCTTGGGCAGGCCGTTCTATCGAAAGATATCTCATCAAGGAGTTGGGACAGCATGAAGGAGGTCACGCACTTTCGCCAGATGAGCCACAGAATCCTTCAACCCTCCCAGACGATTGCGCTTCACCCAGTTCTGTTCATGTTGTGCGATCAGTGCATCGAGAGCGTCGGTCAGCTCCTTTCGAGTTGTTTTGGGGATGGCAGAGAAATCATCGGCACCGGAGGGTAGCCATGCCTGCCCAAGTTGGCAGGCGAGGTCCAGGATATCTGCACACCACTGGAACTCCTCCACAATCAGGCTAGCATCCGAGCAATTCATCTGGTGTTTTTCGAAAGACTTCATGGAAGCAGCGATAGCATCTCTGGAATGCTGTAAACCTTCTACGGTGAGACCTTTCTCCATGAGTTTGGAAGGCGGCCATCGATCGTAGAGAACCAGAAGCCGAAACAAGGGTGAAGCATTAAAGGTCGGTCCCCCGGAGATCCGATAGACATCTCCAAGAGAGAGGGCCAACTGACCCATGACACCCGCACGATCTTGAAAAACATGAAGGTCGAGCAGAGAAGCCCAGTCAGCCTCTTCACAAAGAGCAGCTTGTGACCGATTCCAGCAGAAGCCTGCGCCAGCCATAAAACCCAGGTAACTCACAGGTAGAGGCTGCATATGACCGAAGTCCCCCCAATCGGTAATCAGAAAACCAAGAGCACCGCTCTTGTTACCAGCTTCTGCGGCATTGTGAAGATTTCCAAGAGTGTTATGAGTACGCCCGGCCCAACTGTTCCAACTGCTTGTTCCTGGACACACATAATGAGCCAACCCCAAGCGAGCAAACTGGGCACATTGCTCCGTAAAGGGATGGTTGTCTTCATAACCCCACAACAAGGCGATCCCATCATCAGGTAGCTGCTCCAAACGCTCTGGCTTTTGCAACACAATGTCGGCCCAGAACTGCATCGTCTTGCCATGACGCTTGATGAGCTGATCAATGCGCTGCAAGAACTCAACATAAACAC
>JALTMC010000822.1:0-790 GCA_027005175.1 Myxococcales bacterium | reverse complement strand
GTCTCATCCAACCCAACATTAAAGAGTCGGCTCTTGAAATGGGGAAGCAGCTGCGCATACAAGTCATCAAGAAGAGCCACACTGGCTGGGTCTGTGGGGCACAAACTGTAGGGTTCTCTGTTGGGACTGAAGGGGTGATCAATACCGTCTGGACACTCTGCAAGAGGTCGATATGTTTCGTGAGTCAGCCATCGATGCATATGTCCAAAGCTATTCTGGTTGGGTACAAGCTCGATATAGCGTTCCTGACAAAAGACGTCCAAAGCGAGCAACTGTTCCCCTGTGAGAGGATCAGCATTCTGCCACACTTCTTCGTGACCTTCGTAGGCAAAGGTGTGCTCCATGTACAGTTGAACTTGGTTAATCTTCCAGTTTGCGAGTCGTTCCACCAGCTCATACAGTGTCTCCATGGTGGGAACTTTGTCGCGACTCACATCGAGCATCACACCACGATCAGGAAAATCGGGCCAATCTGAGACGATGACAGTCGGCCAAGTCTCTCCCCACTCCTCCCTGTGCCAGCCCCAAATCTCTATCCATTGGCACAGGGTAACGATGCCGTAGAATAGGCCAGCTTGGTCCGATCCCATAATTGTGATACCGCTCTCTTCGATAGAGAAACGGTAACTTTGTGACTGTTTCATTCGCTCTGGAGCCAAAGACAGAACCACATCGGCGTTGTAACGCCCCCCCTCCTTCGCCGCATACGCGGTGAGCGATACGGCGACCTGCTGTTCACGCCAAGCTTGGGCAAGCCGCTCCGCCATAGGAAGGAGGTCACACGCCGTGG
>JALTMC010000821.1 GCA_027005175.1 Myxococcales bacterium | reverse complement strand
GCTGCTAGGGTATACACAAATCGTACAAGTCTTGGTGTCAAGAATCAGGTCCATAGCAGGGTGCGCTGTGGACTTGACCATCTAGTACGATATCTTTTGTGAAAGTATCGTGCAATCTTTGAACATTCTATGATGCAAACAAGGGCTATCCTTGAATAGAAGTGAAAAGTTTTTTTGAGTGCTCGTGGAACGAGGCGAACTTTGCGGATCGAGTTTGTTCCTCTATGGTGAGAATATTGTCAAGGACCCCCACCCTATCCGGCCTTCGCCTTGTAGACTTTGGAGGGAGTTTCCACGCCCACAACATAAGAGGTTTTTTCTGATGACATTGAGTCGATGGTTCTTTTTATGGTTTGTTTTGTCTGTTGGTGGTCTCGGGTGTAACAGTTCTCTTCGTGGGCGTGTTGATGCAGGGGAGGGTGCTGTGGGCAAGGAAAGAGTTCCTTTGGAGGCTTGGAGCCCAGATACTGCGGATGCTGGTGTGGGGGAGCGTGTTGATGCGGGGGAGGGTGCTATGGGCAAGGAAAGAGTTCCTTTGGAGGTTTGGAGTCCAGATACTGTGGATGCTGATATGGGTGATGGAGTGGAGCAGCCGAAAGTGGACCCTGTGTCTGTGATGGCTGCTTCGGAACTCCACACATGTGTTGTACATAAGAGCGGTGGGGTTCGTTGTTGGGGTGCAAACAGCGAGGGGGAACTCGGCGATGGGACAAGGATAGACCGCTCTATCCCCGTGCGAGTGATTGGGCTTGAGGATGTTGTTCAACTTGCAGCTGGTCGGTTCCATAGCTGTGCATTGCGAGCAAATGGCAAGGTTTTATGTTGGGGGGCTGGTGGGCGGTTGGGGGATGGTACAACAACACGCCGCTTGACTCCTGTACCTGTACAGGGGCTTTCTAACATTGTCGCAATTGTTGCAGGAGACTATCAGACCTGTGCTCGACATCAAAGTGGCAGTGTTAGCTGTTGGGGGGGGAATTCTTCCGGCCAAGTTGGAGATGGTACTACCACGGATCGTACGCTGCCTGTGCCTGTTAAGGGGTTGGTTGACGCAGTTCAAATCGGTGCGAGCCAAAAACATAGTTGCGCCTTACGTCGTGAGGGAAGCGTTGTATGTTGGGGGAGCAATACTTATGGTCAACTCGGTGATGGAACAACAAATCAGCACTCTATTCCGGTGAAAGTTGTTGGTCTGGGTACCATCACACAAATCGCTCCCGGACACTATCATACATGCGCTCTCAAGCCGGGGGGGAGCGTTGTATGTTGGGGGCGCAATAGTGGGGGGCAACTCGGTGACGGTACGCTTCAACAGCGCTCCACTCCAGCACCAGTTAAGGGGTTGTCTGGGGTTCTGCGACTTGCGATAGGGCATCACTCCTGTGCACAAAAGGCCAAAGCCCTACTGTGTTGGGGGCAGGGGAACTCTGGAGAGATGGGGAACGGTACGACGGACGACCAACCTCTTCCTGTGCAGGTTCGCAGCCTCAGTAAAGTCGCAGAGTTCATTGCAGGAGGCCATCATAATTGCGCCCGTCCCACAGGTGGCGGGATCGTGTGTTGGGGAAAGAACAACCGAGGGCAGCTAGGTGATGGAACGAATATCAATCGATCGACTCCTACAGCCACTCGCCTTCCTTAAGGGCCGGAACTTCGGGTGCTTAAAGTGGATTGGTTCGCAAAGAGGTGAACAATGGATGTCATCAATCAAAATTCTTTGTTTGTATGGAGTGAAAGGACTCTTTTTTATGGGGAGAGTATACGATTATGAAAAAACAAGTGTTTCTGTGGTGTTTCCTCTTGTTGTGCTGCGAGGGCATTCTGTGGGAAGGGTGTCAGGTTTCTGTAAATAATACCAGTTTCGAAAATCGAAATGGGGAGTTTGGCTTTGAGAAGTTGAAGGGTGACTCTTTAGAAACAGAGCGAAAAGAGTTGAAGGAGCCACCCTTAAAAGAAAAGATAAGAGTTCAGGATGCTGCTGAACTCCAGTCGGAGAACACTACTGAATCCCAGTCCGAAAACATGGCAGAAGTATTAACATCGGAGAGTTTTAGAGAAAAAGTTCAGCAACCCGATGTTGTAAATCCTTCCAAGCTGGGAGGCCCTTGCAAGAGCAATTCTGATTGCGGTGGAGGCTCAAACTATTGCATTCTAGATCAAGCTCAGCCCCAGCCGCCTCCATATATACCTTTTCCCTTCCTCGTTGGTCCTCGGGGTGGGTACTGTTCCAGCCAGTGTGATCGAAACACACGAAGTTGCCCCAAAAATGGATTCTGTTATATCCCTGGTGATTCTTCAGGGGGATGTTTGCAAAAGTGTACAACTCGCGCAGATTGTCGTAGGGGGCAAGGTTATCGATGTGATTTGTTGGGAGAGCGAACGATTGGAGGTTCCTCCAAGGTCAAAGTATGTCTACCACTTCATGATAGATGTCATTATGCCAAGTATCTGAATCTTGTAGGTGGAAAAGTAACGATCAAAGATGATACGAGAGCGGCAGTTGACGAGCATCCAACCCTCAAGTGCAAGAGCAACCAAGTTACTGGAGGTGGACTCAAAAAAGGGCAACTCTACTACCGATTTATCGCTCGCGGAGGGAAGCGCTATCAATTTACATTAACGCCCAAAGCATTCTATGCCTTCCTCTACATCTTTGAACAAAAAAATAATTGTCAATTAAGCAAGATAGAGCAGGATTGCGGCAGTGGTGGCAAAACGGGCCTGATCTCAAAAATAGCCAATCCCGGGAAAACTCTCACTTTCTCTTTTCAAACTGTAGGGGATCGGAGTATCGTCTTTGCTGTTGATAGCGATCGTGGTGCTGGGTTGTTTGAGCTTCAAATCGTTGCTCAGTGAGTTTGTGTCAAGTTTCGACAAAACTCTTTCCAGCTACCCAGGTTCGTTTGGAATGTTTCGGATGGTGGGTGATGCTCAGAGAGCAAATGTCAAAGGTCTCAGAAAGGCCAGGTTACAAATCCTGTTGTATTTTGCATAATAACTCCCTCATAAGGTGATGCTGAGTCTCTCTCTAAGCCCGAGAGAATAGACGGTTGTTCCTCTGCCCATTATTCTGGATGCAACGATGGAAGGCAAAAAAACTGCAGATGAAGTAGGCTTGGCCCACATGATTCAGAAATGTTCTGTTACGGCCTGCCCATGGGGGCTGGGCGGGTGTTCTTTGGATGGGAACGATGTTTGGGTTGACAGCCGTGCTTTGTTTTCTTGACGAATCAGTTTGTTTTCGTTACATTTTCTTCGGGTTTGTTTTCGATGAATGCGTGGTTGTGATTTCAAGTTCTTGGGTCAACGACCCCCACCCAATCTGAACTTCGTCCTGTCGATTCTGGAAGGGTCTTGAAAAAGCCCGAAGTGGAAGAGGTTTTTCCTAATGACAAGGGTGTGCAACGAAAGAAGCTGTGTCTCTCGAATTTGTTGAGGTGCAGCTTCTTTGATTTCATTCCTTGAGGAGTGGGTTCTTTGAAGAAGTTTTTTTTGCGTGTCTTGATGGCTTTTTTGTTCGTTGGTGCTAGTGCCGGGCTCATCATCTATTTCTTTTTTCCACAGGTCTTATTGAGTTTTGTTCAGTGGCAATATGAACAAGCCAGTGGCGTTATTGAAAAATCTGCCCAAGTGGATGGATACAACGTTACTTATTATGAGGGTGGAAAAGGGGAACCTCTGGTATTGATTCATGGCTTTGGTGACCGGAAGCTCTCTTTTGTACAGACCGTTCGTTGGTTAACGCCCCACTTTCGTGTGATTCTTCCTGAAGTTCCCGGTTTTGGAAACACAGCGCACGATCCGGGCCGCATCTACAGTATACGCGGACAGGTGGATTTTTTTCATAAGTTCTTTAAGAAACTTGGGCTCAAATCCTTTGCACTCGGTGGTAATTCGATGGGGGGGCATATCTCTGTTGCCTACGCCCTGCATCATCCGAAACAGGTCAAAAGGCTATTGTTGCTCGATGCAACAGGCTTGCATGTCAAGAGCATCCCTCCACCCTACAAAGACCCCGCATCATCGATTCAAAATCGTGAAGATTTTCATAAGTATATGAAGAAGGTTTTTTACAAGATTCCAGCGATTCCACGCTCCTTTGAGGAGTTCTTAATCAAGCGGATGGGAGCCGACTTTGTATGGCAAAATAGGGTGCGCTCGGATATTCGAAGAGGGAAGGATTACATACTCAATGAGAAGTTGTCAGGGATTAAGATGCCTACCTTGCTCTTGTGGGGGGACTCTGATCAGATCGTGTTGCCTGCGATTGGGCACGCATTTCGCAAAGAAATTCCTCATGCCACCTGGGTGACAATGAAACACTGTGGTCATTCTCCACAATATGAAAGGCCAAGAGAAACCGCAGAGATCGTGCTGCGCTTTCTACAAAAGAAGAGTCAACCTGCTGAAAAGAGATAAGAGAAGAGGGCATTGAAATGCCTTTCACAACCTGATAGCCCTGTCAGTAGCAGAACGGCTCCAAAGAGGCAAGAGAAGAGGACGTTGAAACAGATTTGTTGTTTGTTGTTTGTTGTTTGTTGTTAGCTGCTTAACGCAGGATATTATGAAAGAGTCAGGATGAAGACAGTGTTTCGCAAGGAGGTGGAGTATCCACTTTCTTTGTATCCATTGGATGTGGAGAGCCATCACGAATGGGACTTGTATTGGAGGGGAAGGCCTCTTCCCTCTCCTTCTTGGGAGGTTTGGAGGGAGCGGTTTGCCCCATGGATCGAACTCTTTCGTGAGAGAGGGTTGAACTCCTTGTTGTTTGTTGGCAATGGTCTTTCTCCAGAGCCACAACTCTTTTCTTATGCGGGGTTCCAGTCTGTTTCTTTAGAGCTTTCAGGAGTGGCTAACCAGTCGGCAGCTCAATGGTCGTTTCCCAATCATGGAGAGGAAGTCTGTCCTTCTTGTGAAACACAATCCAGTTGCTGGCTGGCCAGCATCGAAAGTGGGTCGAAAAAGGCCAAGTTTGTGACGGGAAGTATGTTTGATGCCCACGCATGCTCTGGACCTTTTGATGTTCTTGTGATTCGGCGAACCCTCCATTTGTTTCAAGGGCGCCGATTGCATGAAGCGTTGCGTCGTTTGCGTGAACGACTTCGGCCCGGCGGTGTCTTGATTGTGGAGATTCACTTTGACCAAAGGGCCTATCAAACCCTTTGTCAGCTTCTTCCCCGCTACCAGTGGATTGTTCGTGACCCCCAACATTCGGACTCTACCGGATGGACGGCAGATATTCTATTTACTTCGTAGGAGTTTCCCACAATGCGAGTTTTCGCGTACCTGATGTGTTTGAGTCTGGCCTGGACAGGAGTTTGTGAGGCTGCTCCCTCCAAGCAAAAGCCAACGGAAGCGACTACAAAGCAAAAGCGGAGGGAGGTTGGTAAGGATCGTCGAGTGCGTTCTGGCCAGAAATCCCAGGGGAAAAAGTCCAAGCCTTTGCGCGTTCCCAGAGGGGTCAAGCGTGTGGTCTCTCGACAACAAAGGATGACCCTCTCTTTTTATCGACAACTTCGAAGGAATAAGGGAAATATTCTGTTTGCTCCTCATGGACTCAGTGTGGTTCTCTCCATGTTGCGAACAGGAGCCCGTGGAGTGACAGCGAGAGGAATTAAGCGTGTTTTGCATGGTCGGGGGATCTCTACAAAACGTTGGCATTCTGCGATGGGTTGGCTTCACAAATATAGGAGTACCACTCCACACAAGGGGGTGATCTTGCGGTCTGCCCAGAATTTTTGGATGGAGCATTCGGGTGTTCCGAAAGTCTCGTTTATTCGGAGCATGCAGCGGTATTACAATGCAGCACCGCTCTTGATGCATTTTCACAAACAACCTGAGGTGGCTCGCACACAAATTAACGATTGGTTTCGCTTGCAAACGCATGGCATGATTCCCTCTTTGTTTCCCAAAGGATCGATTGATAAGCGAACCCGGCTTGTCGTGGGGCACGCGCTCTTTTTTCAGGGGTCTTGGGCCTATCCTTTTAAAAAGAAGTATACGGAGTTAAAGACTTTCTTTGTCGCGAAACGCCGTGTGATCTCCACACCGCTCATGTACCAAAAGCGAAAGTTCCGGTATGCAGCTTCTCGGGGTCTTCAGATCCTGGAGTTGCCGTATGCCGGGCACCAATTTTCAATGGTCTTGCTGTTGCCACGACTCGGTGGCTTGGCAAGGCTTGAAAAACGCTTGCGGACCTCTCGATTGCGACGATGGATTCGGCGTTTGCGTCTCAAAAAGGTCCATGTGTCTTTGCCTCGCTTTACTCTCACATCAACATGGAACTTTCTTCCAGCGTTGGCAGCATTGGGGATGAGTCGGGCGTTGGGAAGGAGAGCCGATTTCTCAAAGATCAATGGAAAACGCAATCTCTATGTGTCCACTGTTTTGCAACAAACAAAAATCGCTGTGGACGAAAAAGGAACCAAGGCAAGTGCTGCAACAGCTCTTGTGGTGAGAACCAAAAATGGACACTCCTATCCCGAGTTTGTTGCTGATCGTCCCTTCCTCTTTTATATTCGGGATCGTCAAACCCATCAGATCTTATTCTGGGGACGAGTCACGAACCCAAATCCAAAAGCAAAGATCCGCAGCCTTCCCAAACATCGTAAAAGAAACTGAATGTAGTCGATGGACTGTGAGCGCAGTCGATGGACTGTGAGCGTAGTCGATGGACTGTGAGCGCAGTCGATGGACTGTGAGCGTAGTCGATGGATTGCCTCGCTATCGGGTTGACTTGGGAGTCGGCCCATCAGTTGAGGATAAAAGAACTCATTGGAGGGAGAGGCCCGGTTGACGACTTGGTTTACCGGTTGACGACTTGGCTTGTTGTTTCGGGTTTTTCTGTTTCTTCAGCGAAGTTCTGGTGGACATTCATCCTTGGGGCTGGGCTGGTTCTGTTGTTGTTTCGGGATTTTCTGTTTCTTCAGTGAAGGGGGGGACGGTTGGCTCGTAGGGATGAATATTGTGGCTTGGTCTTTTTCGGGGATTTTCTGCGTTTTCAGAGGTAGGGAAGAAGTCGAGTGTTTTTTTGCGTACGATCCACCCGTGGCATTTTTAGGGCTTTTCTGCTTCTTTCGAGGCAGGAGGGGGAGGGGCTTTTTCGAGAGTTTCACTGAGCTCCTCGGCTGCAAGCATTTCCAGGTAACTGAAACTGCTTACCACAGTCGAGTCCTGAAAGATATCTTCTTCCTCTTCAGGTGCTTTTTCTAAGTCATCCCATAAGCCAGGCTCTTCCTGTTCCAACTCCAACTCTTGGGGGAACTCGCTGTGTTGGCCTGAGTTAAAGTGTAGCACCTTGGGCGGAGGCGGCATCATTCCTGAACGACCCAAGAATGCTGCCTTTGTCGCATCACTGCCTGAAGGTTGGTGTGGAATGGGTGTGTAAGAGACACCAGAAGCCGACTGCAATGGAGGAGGAGGTTGCAATGGAGGTTGAGATTGCAATGGAGGTTGAGATTGCAATGGAGGTTGAAATTGTTTTTGGGTGCGACGAACGATGACAGGTAGCTGCTGTTTGTCTGGGTCTCTGTGTTTGGGTGGAGGTGTCGAGGGGGTGGTATGGTTCTTGTTCGACAGATCTTCTTGGAAAGCAATGAGTTCCATGGACGAGATCGTATAGACTTCGGGTTCCGTGTCGGCAGAGACACTGCTATCGTCTTGGATGCCTGGGAGGGCAAGCCATTCGTCTCCTGCGGTGGGAGGAGGCCATGGAACAGGTTCCAATCGACCTTCTTTGGATATTCGTTTGAAGAGTTGCAATACCCCTTGCACTACCAATTCTTGAACTTCTGCGGTAATATCTGTCAGAGAACGATTCAATAGATGTGCGAGACCACGGACTGATGTAACACCGTCCAGCCGCATGATAATTTGGATCTGTTCCATGGAGAGAAGTTGTTCAAGTGCTTCCAACGAGACTTCAGGATGTAGGATCGGTATGAGGTACTGCGGTTTGGAAAAGGGCATATGTTCCTCCATAGCCAAATCCGCTTGAATCTTTGTTGTACTGAAGTCTTGGATTGATGTCAAGTTGATAGAGTTCTTGATCCAAATCAAATGTACTGGCTGTTTTGGTCAATAAGTGGTCTCTAAAATACGGGTACTTTTTAACTTCACATTCCAGAAACTACATTTTGTTGGGTGGTGGGGCCAACATTTTTGTAGTGTACCAGTATGAGATAGAAAGAGAAGATCAGTTTGAAGAGAGTGAAACAACATAGTCAGGCCTTGTTTCAGAATATTTTGGATACTGCGAGTGATGCGATTCTCTCTGTTGATGAAGAGCAGCACATTGTGATGTTCAATCTGCAGGCCGAGCAGATCTTTGGGTATAAGTCTGAGGAGATCCTTGGTAAGCCTTTGTCTCTCTTACTCCCCCAACGATACGCTCTTGCACATAAAGGTTATGTTGATGCTTTTGGACAGGAGTCGGCACATCGTCGCTTAATGAGTACTCGCTCTGAGTTGGCGGGTGTGCGTAAGGATGGTTCTGAGTTTCCCGTAGATATCTCCATCTCTAAAGTCACTGTTTCGGAAAACAAGCGTTTGTATACGGCGATTGTTCGCGATGTCACCAAACGACAAAAAATAGAAAAAGCTCTCCAGCAGACCCACGATGAGTTGGAAGCGCGTGTGATGCGTAGAACGGAGGCTTTGAATGCAGCGAATACACAGTTGCTTCGCAGCGAAGAAAAATTTCGTGCCATGTTTGAGAACTCTGTCATTGGAATGGTGACTTGTGAAGATCGTGGTCACAAAGTACAGGCCAATCGTGCTTTTTGTGACTTGTTTGGGTATTCGACAGATGAGGTTCTTGAGTATATTTGTTTTCGTTTGATCGCAGGTGATGACTACGAGGATCTAGAGGAAGTGCTTGCATACTTTGACGACAACGGAGTCTTTGGACCCATTGAGAAGGAGTGTGCACATCGTGATGGGACCCTAATCCCCGTCCAGCTCAAGGGGCTGTTTTATCGAGACTCTGATGATATCCCTCATATCTGGTTGTTTGTCGAAGATATTCGAGTTCAGAAAGGCATACAAAAACGCTTGATGCAGTCGAGTAAACTTGAAGCGATTGGAGAGCTTGCGGCAAACATTGCACACGAGATGAATAATCCTTTGGGCATCATTAGTGCGAAAGCGCGGTTGTTGTTGTTTACAGAAAAAGACTCAATGTCGGTGAAGGTTTCGACGGAACTTTCCAAGATCATTGAGCAGACAGACCGATTGAGTCGGTTAACGCGTGGTTTGCTTGATTACTCTCGACCTTCTTTTGGGATGAAAGGGCCGGTCGATATTCGACAGCCTCTGCGTAAAGCACTGGATATTGTGGGGCATCGCTGTAAAACTATGAATGTGGAAATCGTGGAAGAGCTGGGTGAGGAGGCTTTGATGGTGCAGGCCAACAGTCACGAATTGGAGCAGGTCTTTCTGAATTTTTTCTTAAACGCGAACGATGCAATGCCAGAGGGGGGCACACTCTCGATCACTGCGAGGAAACAAGAGCCGAACGATGTGGTGGTTGTGGTGAAAGATACAGGAGAGGGAATGTCGCCGGAGGTTCAGGCGAAGATCTTTGAGCCTTTTTATACGACAAAAGAGGAAGGCCGAGGCACGGGACTTGGTCTGTCTGTTTGCTTTGGCTTGGTGCGAAGTCATGATGGTTCCATTGTTGTGGATTCAACTCCTGGTGAGGGCTCTCAATTCACTCTTACTCTGCCCAGCTTGAAGGAAGGTTAAGGAGATGAAGAACGCTCGTATCCTCGTTGTTGACGATGAGATCGGAATGTTGGAGGTGTATGCCGATACCCTGAATATCTTGAGCAATGTTCATGTCACGACCGAAAATAACAGCCTCAAAGCGGCGGAGCGTTTGGCAGAAGATACGTTTGATTTATTGCTTACAGACATTCGGATGCCGGGGCTCAATGGTGTTGAGTTGTTGCGCTTGGCTCGTGAGCATGATCCTGAGCTGCCCGTGTTGATGGTGACAGGTTTTCCCTCTGTAGAGACGGCAGTGGAAGCGATGAAGCTGGGGGCTGTTGACTATATCACCAAACCTTTTATGCCGGACGACCTACTGAACAATGTTCGTCGCTTGTTGGAGGAGCGGGTTCTTCGTGAAGAAAACCGGATGCTGCGACGTCAAGTCGAGCGTTCCTTTGGCTTTGAAGAGATCATTGGAACCAGTTCTGCGATGCAGAATGTATTTGACACGATCCGTCAAGTCGCACCTTCTGATGCCGATATCC
>JALTMC010000820.1 GCA_027005175.1 Myxococcales bacterium | reverse complement strand
CTCGTACAACCGTGTTGGATCGTCTGCTGCTACTTTTCGGGGCATGGTTTTTCTTCCAATCTACCTGAATTTTCGATGAAGGCAACTCCTTCTGGAGCCGACATTAACTATCATAATGCACTGTTTAATGCAATGCATTTGAACACTTGTTTACTCCCTGTAGGCTCTGAGGGAGAGCGAGGGGTTGCCGATCGGATATTACAAGGTAAGATATCTCCTTGCTTGCTCCCTGTAGGCTCTGAGGGAGAGCGAGAGGCTTTGGCCTCCCGATCTGAATCAGCCACAACTCTCACCGTGGGAGGGCTTTGCGGTTCGTTGGGGCAGGTTTTGGTTTTGTGAGAACATACAAGCTTCTATTTGTTGAGCATCGCAAATTCTGTGAAGCCAAAACGAGTAATGCGAGTGCGCTTGGAACCTCGGGTCATGGTTAAGATAAACTTTGCGCGATACCGGAAGAGGAAGGGGTTGCTAATCAGTCTCTTGACAAGCATTCGCAGGACCGCATTGAATTGAGATAAAACATCAAACTTGTCGTAGAGTTCGAGATTGATCACTTCCAGTTTGACTTTGAGCCCTTTTTTCTCACCGCGAAAAATAGAGTATTGAGGGACCATATAACCAGACTCTTTATCGAGCTTTCTTCGTCGGGCAGAGAACTTGATCTGTCGGTGATCTCCCTGAAAGATATAGGTTCCGTTCTTGGCAATGGCAAGAATTGGAACACTGCGAGGACGCCACTTTGCGGAGGGTAGGAGGTGTGCTCCGATGATCGTATAATCCTTGGAAAGAGAGCGGGCTGCGAGCCATCGTTTTGATATGTTTTGGGGCATGATGTTTTGCCAGCCATAATCGGCATAACCCACTCCTTTGAATCGAAGTTTCTTTCCGCCAATCATCAGGCGGCCTTTGACTTCCATCCGAGGCGCAAAATTCACACCGTCAAACTTTCGACTGCCGAACTTTATCACGCCTCGTGCAAAGCGGAATCCAGGCAATACTCGCTTTAAGCGGAGGCGACATCCCCACTTTCCGAAGCGGGCAATAAACAATCCCTTGGTTTTATTGAACTGAAAGACATGCTTGTTGGGCACCCAAACGCGCAACCTGTTTTTGTCCCAACTGTATTTTCCTTTGGAGTATTCGGCCATGGTGTGTTTCACCTTACCATCAGGGGTTCGAATGGTAAGTTGCACCGCCATTCGCATGCCCATGAAGATCTTGGTGAGAACGACAAGACCGTAGATGACATACCCTTGATCGTTCCATGCCCAGATATTCCAACTTTGCGTATACGATGTTGTGCTGGCAGGTTTGACACCCAACTTCTTTATATCAATGATCTTGCTTTTTGCACTCAGCTTGGTGAAGCGGATCTTTCGAGCAGCATCGGCATTTGGTGTATTGAGGTTCAATAGCAGCCCTGTTAGGCCCCATAGCAAGAGTTGTTTCATCCGTCTTCTCCTGTGTCTCGATGCAAACTTGATTGGTCTCTCTGGTCAAATCGAATAGATCGCATTCATTCAGCAATCATGAAGAAGCCGGGTTAGAGTCTATGCTCTCGGAAGGCTTTTGCGATCTGGTGGTAAGCTGCTGTGAGGTGTTGGCTTTTTTGTGTGGCAATGGCTTGTTGTTGGGGGGTGCTCATATTGCGATCGGGGTGATATTGTTTGAGTAGCTCGCGCCATTGTTGTTTTACTGCCTTGAGCTCGCTGCCATAAGGCATCTCCAGCATTCGGTATGCTGTTTCAAGATCGGGGTCCTGACCTAGCAGCACTCGCCATCCTTTCATAGAGACACGCAGTTCTTGTTCCAGCCAGTTGATCACTTCATTGGAGACTTGGTTACGGAGCAGCGTTCCTCGTGTCCGAATGCCTCGTTTGACGTTTTCCCAATGGGGTGCAACTTGTTCCCACTCATGTTCAAAATCTTCCCAGAGTGACTTGCGTTGTTGTTTGGCCGTATCGAGTATCCTTCGACCAAGTTCAAAGATGTTCATAGCAACAAAAGCCCTATCTTGTTCGTTTTTTGTCGTATCCCCTTTGTAGCGTATATTCGGGATATGGACAAGAAGCGGAGAGCCTTTTCGGACTCGAAAGCCTAAAGTTATTCTGGAAGACTGACCGGTTTGACTCTCGTCGGTCTTGCATCGCCTTGCTGCACCTGGCTGCGTTGCTCCTCATTGGAGTCGTTACACTATACCTCTTTGTTGTGACTTGCCAGGACCTGCAAGGACTTGCGGTCTCTCGGTCCCTCAAGCCGGTCAGTTTTCTAGATTGTCAGGCGAGCCTGGAAGGAACTGGAGGTCCGTTGGGAGGATGGATTCTCCAACGTAGACGTCGTACTGACCGTCCCAGTCTTCAGCTATGAGCACACGCCCCGATGGATCTTGGTACGTGTAGTAACGAAAATACTCTTGGGTTTCTTTGACCTGTGCTTTTCCAGTTGATGTTAACCTGTAGGTGTTGGTTTGAAAGCGCACAGCTTTTTGGGGTGGGTGAGTGAGTGAGATGCTGTGGGTTGGTTCGAGTAGGAAGATCTCTTCTCCCTCTTCTCCCAGATCTTTGCGTTGATTGCGCGTCGTCTTCTCCCGTTCGTGGTTTGTGCAGTATCGATTGCATCCATGCAGCCTGCATGTTACC
>JALTMC010000819.1 GCA_027005175.1 Myxococcales bacterium | reverse complement strand
TATTCGGTTGTGATGAGCATGCATCCACTTTTCCTGTTTGGGACAACCCAACCCTACAAACAAAATCTGGACACCTGCGTTGTGAATGGCCGCAACAACAGCTTCGTCTTCTTCTTCCGACAAAGGACGAAACGGAGGACTGTATTGGTATGCAACGTTCAGCCCGGAGAATTGTTCCTGCAAATTCTTTGAAACGGTCTCCAATACATCGGAACGAGCACCGTAAAAACCCACAGAGATCCCCTGTTCTGCTGCCGCTTGACAAACATGAAGGGTCAGATCTGGGCCATAAACTCGCTGTTGCTCTGTCACCCCCAAATGTCGCAAACACCAAACCAGAGGCATTCCATCAGGTGTGACGATATCAGCCTTATTGACAACAACTCGATAATCCGCATCGTCATAAGTTTCCATGGTCATATGGACATTCGAAACACAAACATATCGAGATTCACGATGTTGCGCCCAGCTCAAGACCCTTTGTGTCGTATCTTCATAACTCGTTGCATCAACACGCATCCCCAACAAAAATCGATACTCCAAAGAAGGAAGCTCTGAAGCTTGTACACTTGATTTCATAGCAACTTTTCTCTCCACCTCACAGAGACTCTTGTAATTCCTTGCACCAAGACTAAACTACCTCCTATAATGTGAGCGCAGGAGAACACGATAGAATGAAACGATACAACAAAACTACAAAAACTACATAACATAAGTGTGCAGGATTTTCTATGTCAGACACAAAGCAGATCGATGGACCCAAGCGTGCCTTAATTACAGGAATCACAGGTCAAGACGGCTCTTACTTGACGGAACTTCTTCTGAGCAAGGGGTATGAAGTACATGGAGTGATACGTCGAGCTAGCAACTTCAACACGGATCGCATCGATCATCTGTACCAAGATCCTCATGCCCCTGCACCTCTGCTACACCTCCACTATGGTGATCTTACGGATGCGACGGTCTTGCGACGACTTCTCGAAAAAGTACGTCCACACGAAATTTACAATCTGGCTGCACAAAGCCATGTTCGTGTTTCTTTCGACATCCCAGAGTACACAGCCGATACCGTTGCATTGGGCGCATTGCGACTTTTTGAGGCTGCCTACGATTATGAAAAGAATACAAAGGCGAGGCTCAAGATCTATCAGGCTGGAACGTCAGAGATGTTCGGAGCCTCCCCACCTCCTCAACAAGAGACTACAGCTTTTCATCCGAGAAGTCCTTATGGTGTAAGCAAGCTCGCAGCCCACTGGTATGCTGTCAATTACCGCGAATCTTACGGAATGTTTATTGCGAATGGGCTACTCTTCAACCACGAATCACCACGCCGTGGTGAAACATTCGTAACTCGTAAGATTACTCGCGCTGTTGGACGTATCAAGTACGGCTTGCAAGACACACTGTACCTTGGCAACCTTGAATCCAGAAGAGACTGGGGCTTTGCCGGCGATTTTGTAGAAGGAATGTGGCTTATGCTGCAGCAAGAAAAAGCAGATGACTATGTTCTGGCAACAGGTTATTCTTATTCTGTCAAAGAGTTTCTTGTGGAGGCATTCGGCCTTGTAAAGCTCAACTGGCAAGATTATGTTCGAGTTGACTCACGCTATTTTCGCCCCGCAGAGGTCGATGCTCTTCAAGGAGATGCTACAAAAGCCAAAGAAATCCTTGGATGGAAGCCGAAGATCAAGCTCAAAGGCCTAGTAAAGATGATGGTGGAGCACGATCTTAAGTTGGCAGAACAAGAAAAAATTCTAGCAGATGCAGGGTTTCCTACATCAATACGTGGAGCTGCAGAAGGAATGGACCTTCGAGGTTTGCTTCGCCCACAGTCATTATCAAAATAGACCTGTATCACACCAACAACTCTCTTCTGACAAAGAACGCAAAAAGGGGCCTTCAGAAAGATGGATCGAGACGCTCGAATATTCATTGCAGGGCATCGTGGGTTAGTGGGAAGTGCTCTATGTCGAGTCTTTCGCCAGCATGGATATCACCACTTGCTCTTGCGTTCTCGGCAAGAACTGGATTTATGTGACCAGTTCGCAACAAGAGCATTTTTCCACGATGAAAATCCTGAGGTGGTGATTCTCGCAGCAGCGAAAGTGGGGGGCATCCTAGCCAATAGCACCTATTCAGCTGACTTCATCAGAGACAACTTGATGATTCAGACAAATACCATAGATGCAGCCTATCAGAGTGGAGTGCAAAAGTTTATATTCTTAGGCTCCTCTTGCATCTACCCTAAGAATGCACCACAACCCATGAAGGAAGCCTCTCTTCTGACAGGCTCACTCGAACCCAGCAACGAGGCTTATGCTATCGCTAAGATCGCAGGACTCAAAATGTGCCACGCATATCGCAAGCAGTTTGGTTGGGATGCTCTCTCTCTTATGCCCACGAATTTGTATGGACCCAATGACAATTTTGATCTTGAAAGCTCACATGTTCTGCCCGCTCTTTTACGCAAGTTTCATGAAGCAAAGCAATATGGCACACCTACAGTAACACTCTGGGGAACCGGAACACCGCGTCGTGAATTTTTACATGTTGATGATCTTGCTCACGCCACTCTTCACTTGCTTCAAATAGAAACAAATCCACAAAGCACCACAGACGACTTGTTCAATGTTGGCTCTGGAGAAGAACTCTCCATTTTAGAACTGGCTTATTTGATACAAGAAATTGTAGGTTTTACGGGAGAGATCCACTTTGATACAAGCAAGCCCGACGGAACCCCACGAAAGCTTCTCGATATCACCAAACTACAAGAGATGGGTTGGAAAGCTAAGATCTCTCTGAGGGCTGGCATTGAGAGCACCTACGAATGGTTCCTTCAACATCCCCACACGTTTTGAACCTACAACTTATATCTTTTCCGGCCTGAGCCTACAGACGAAGCCTGATTCACCGGATAAACGAATCACTCAGACCATTCGGTAGTCTCGGGCTTTAAAGTGGCGGGTTTTGAGCCAGTATTTGAAGGTATAATCCGGCCAGAGAGAGTAATTTTTACCCTCTTCATTGAGGTACCAACTGCGGCACCCGCCCGACAACCAGATCGTATCCTGCATCCGTTTTTGCAATGCATCGTGTTGCTTTTCTTGGACATCTGGATCCACATCGAGATAGCGAAGTTTACGACGCTTGATCTGTTGGATGCACTGAAGAATATAATGGTACTGGGCTTCCATCATAAAGACCAAAGAGTTGTGCCCCAAACCTGTGTTTGGACCCACCATAAAGTACAGATTCGGAAACCCTGACACCGCCATTCCATAGTATGTTTTGGCATTCTTCGCCCAGGTCTCTTTCAGATCTCTTCCCTCCAAGCCGGTGACGGACATCTTCCCCAAGAAGTCGTACACTCGAAAGCCTGTGCTGTATACTATCGCATCTACCGCCACCTCTGAGCCATCTTCACATCGCACACCATGAGGCAGGATCTCTGTGATCCCTTTGGTGTGCAAAGACACATTCTCCCGCTCCAACGCAGGGTAATACTCATTCGAAAGCAAGACTCGTTTGCAGCCGAGCATATAGTTAGGCGTTACAAGCTTTCGTAGTTCAGGATCCTGAATCTGTCTTTCAATATGGGCAAGACCGAGCTTCGAGATCGGCTTCATCAGCTTTGGTGCTGTCACAAAACCGAACGCCCGGGACTCAAGTTGCCAGTATAGAAAGACACGAAACATCCATTGCACCGGGGGAAACCAGCGAAAGAGACGCTTGATCCACGCTGGAAAAGCAAAGTCAAGCTTGGGTACAATCCAGGGAGGAGTGCGCTGAAACAACGACAAATGCCCAACAAGAGGAGCGATCTGTGGCACGATCTGAATCGCGCTAGCACCTGTTCCAATCACCGCCACTTGTTTGCCTGTCAAGTCGTAATCATGATTCCACTCCGACGAATGAAAGCTTGTCCCTGCAAAAGTCTCTCTCCCTAGAATCTCTGGAAATGCAGGCTTATTTAAAGGTCCTGTTCCACTCACAACGACCCGAGCCACAAAGGGCTCACCTCGCTCTGTTCGCAGATGCCATAAACCAGCTTTTTCCTCAAAATGAAAATCCACAACCCTCGTGTTGAAGCGGATGTGGGGCTCCAACCCAAACTCTGTTACGAGGTGCTTGAGATACTGCCAGATCTCATGCTGCCCACTGTACATCCGTGACCAGGAGGATGACTTGGCAAAGGAAAAAGAGTACATGTGAGACGGAACATCACAAGCACAACCAGGGTACGTATTATCCCGCCAAGTACCTCCAACATCATCAGCTGCTTCAAAGATGGTAAACGAATGGAGCCCCGCCTTCTTGAGCTGAATCGCCATCCCCAACCCTGCAAATCCCGCACCCACAATCGCAACGGGAAAGTCATCGGGTGCCATTCTCTCACTACTTGATAGTGCCATATGCCTCGCCTCACGTAGAATCATGATTCACGAATCAGGATGTTTTGTTGTGACTTGGTACAAGCGCCATGGAGCCACAGGTGTGATGGGTTGTAGTAACTTCAGCCTTGCAAACATAAGATGCATTCGGCTCTTGGCGTGGATGAGTATATAGTCAAAGTAGCGAAGGCTGTGCAATCGGATCATCCATTGCCCCTGATGACGAGTAAAAATACGCTCAGCACGCCACTCCAGGCCAACCCCCCAGGGCGGTCGGCGAACTTGTTTAAATTGAACCAGGAGTGTGGGAAATGTGGCGAAAGAAAAGTTGATATTCCCACCGTGATAAACTTGGCTATAAGCTACCATATGCATAAACGGTCTACCGCCAATACGAGGATGATATTTGATAAAGTCTAGCCCCATGACTCTTGAGCCTTTTTTTATTTGTTTCAGAGCGTTGGGAAGGCCCTTGACAGCGTTGCGATCAAAGTCTCTCCAGGCCATGGTGGTTACGATACAAAAGACTAGCACCAACATGCTTGACCAGAGCCACTGAAGCCATCGTTTGGGTGTCCAAAGTGGTAGTCCTAGGGTGAGAAAGATGAGGGCAGGGGAGAGCCATCGTCGATCAAACTCGACAGTGTTGTTGTATCGACGTGGGAAGAACAAGTACAGCAGCAAAAAGAAAAGTCCGGCGAGTAGGAAAGGGCGACGTTCGGGCTTCCATAGCTCCTTGCGATAGAGGAGGGCTCCAAGAAACAACCCAGCGAGGCTCAGTCCAAAGACAGTCATCGCGAGGTCGGACTTCAGGTGTCCTGCTCCAAAGGTGTAGAGATCGTGGAGTTGAAGTTTTTCCCATGGCATCTTATCCCAAGCTGCACCACCGTGAACATAGATAGAGGAAGCCATGGTGCTTATGCGCCAGTACACAGCCCATAGCAGGGCAGGAAGCAGCGCAGTCCCTCGAAAAAGAGAGGTCTTCCAAAGACGCCAATACCACAGCATCATCATGCCTAGCCAGAACAAGCCTGCAACAAACCAAAGAGCATGAGCCAAAAACAGAAGGAGGCTGAGAAGAAGACAAACGAGCCAGTCTCGTTTGTCGATACGATCTTGCGGTATGACTCGCACCGTCCATACGAACCAAAGAATAAAAACGGGCCAACCACAGAGAAAGTTGAGTAGTCCCCAATAGACAGAGCTGTTGAACACAAACAGGCCAGTTAATACAGCGGCAGCGCTGGGAATTTGAAAAGAGCGTGCCAGCATATGATGGCTGAGAACCCACAGCAGCCCGAGTGACATCATGGTCATACCGCCCACCCATGACACTGGAAAAAGTTTCCAACAAAGCCACACCAACACATAAACCAGACGATTGGGTGTCGTCCATTGTATAAGGTAGGGACTTTGTGGATCGGTGAGTGCCTCTGTAAAGAGACGAAGCTGGGCTATCTGTTGAGGCAGATCGGCAATGGGGGGAAATGTCACCCAGAGCCATGGCATAGCCACCATCAAACAGGAAAATAAAAGCATCATACGACGCTGCATTTTCGTTTCTATCTTCAACACATCTCTTCCATCCTTTTGGCAACTTGTTTGAGAGAACAACTCACTGCAACTGAAACACACTGAGAATAACTTACCCTTCAGGGAAAACCAAATGGCTGAGCCGACTCCAGTCGAGTTTTTCTCTTCAAAGTGAGGTTTTAGCTCCACGAGGATCCTGCGTAAACTTATGGCTCAAACCAAGCTTTCAACACATCTGTCATCTCAAACTTGCCTCGAAGAGTGGGCTCTGATAGGATTCTGCAGCGCCTGTTCTGTCTGTAAATCGGCGCACATATTTGTTGCAAGGAGAGACCAATCGATCTATCGGGTCTTTGACTCGGTGGAGTTGTCAAGTACGTGAGTCACATTTTAAAGATGTCATCGCTGGATTTAGGACTTTCGGTCCTCTGATCGTGAGCGAGAGAAAATACAGTGAGATGGGAATCGTTATGGTTGAAAAAGTAGAGGAAGACCTTGGCAGCAGAACTTTGCCTGGCAAGGAGGTCGTTCCCAAATTGAATGTGGTGAAGAATGTTTGGGTCTGGATCAGTGTGATTGCTTTGTGTTCTTTGAGTCTCTTTATTTTTCGACAGGCTTCGAGCCGAACTGTTGAAATCAAAAGTGATATGACTCAATTTTTTAAATTGATCGAGGCAATGCAATACCAAAAAGCATACGACAACTGGACAACAAAGTCCTACCGCAAAGGCCATTCGCTGGCTCGATTTGTTGCAGCGATACAGGTTCTGGGTGGACCACACACTTTAAAGGCTCGTGAACTCTTTATTAGCTTTCGTCGTAGCACGCTGCGTGGCGAGATCCAAAAGAAACAGGGACGGTTGTATTCTGTTGCTTTTCATGTACGCAAGCGACAAGGGCGACAAAAGGTATATGCCTTTCAGATCACGGAAAGTGTAGCGGGTGTTTCAACTGCATTCTTGAAGCATCTTCAGAAAAAAGAGTGGGACAAAGCCTATTCTCTCACATCAAAGACCTTTCGCAAACACATCTCACGCGCACAGATTCCCAAGTGGGCTGCAACACATGGCATTCTGGGGTGGCACTCCTTTCACTGGTCTATGGTTGATAATTACAGCAAAAATGGTCAGGTCAGTGGGATGTGGCGGCTCAATGCCAATAAGATGGGCTCTCTCGCTGTGTTCATGGAGCGAGAAAAGGGCTTGCGTATGATCGCCTCTGTGCAAGTCAGAGGAAGATAGTATTTTAAACTGAGGTCGCGTAAAGCCCCATTTCTTTCCAAAATCTACAGCGAGAGCGAAGCGCGACGATGCAGGCGACCCCGTTGGGCTGAAAAGGACACTACCGATGAACAGATATACAGTTGCAGCTGCTTTGGTTGTTGTGTTGGGAGCAGGTGGATTCTTCTTATGGCACTCTTCAAAGGTGGCGGAAGAAGCCAGTGTGATCTCCTCTGTTTTCTTAAAACGAGTAACACAGGGAAAACTTCGCGAAGCTTATCATATGATGGAAACAGCACTACAAAAAAAATATAGCTTCTCAACGTTTGCAGAGAAGTTACTTCCGCTGCGAGGAAATCCCTCGATTACACAGGCTGGTGCTTTGGCTAGCTGGGGTTGGGCGAGAGTTTTATCAAGCCTAAAAACAACCGAAGGTCGCCTGTTTGATGTTGAGCTTTATATTAAACATGGGAAAGGCAAGGAGCGGATCTCTATCTTTCGATTTGGCGAACATGGACTTGGTGTTACACTCTCTTTCCTTCGACATATTCGTAACAATAAAATGAAGAAAGCCTACAACCTTATGTCTGTTGTCTTTCGTAAAAAGGTGACGTTGCAATCTTTTTCAACACAAATCAAAGAGCTTGGATGGCAAACGTCTACTTCGTCACACTGGGAGCCTGTCAAGCAATCCAAAAAAGCGTTGACACATTTTGAGTTTGTCTTGGACATGCCTGGAAAGAAGCATCGTCATAGTGTGATTGACTTGGTGAAGGAGAAGGGAAAACTCATGATTCAGCGTTTTGCTGGAAAATAACGTTGGTATTTCTGGGGGGTTTCACACCCACAACATAAGAGGTTTTTTCTGATGACCCTAAAGCAGCTCTTACCCCATTGGAATGCAGTGTTGAATGTCATCATTGTGATTCTATTACTGAGCGCATTTGTCGCGATTCGACGAGGGAATCGAACTCTTCATCCCAAGCTCATGATCAGCGCTGTGTCCATAGGAGTTATTTTTCTACTGTCTTATCTCCTGCAAGTTTATCTTACGGGTCATCAACGGTTTCCTGGCAATGATTGGGTGCGGACATTGTTTTTGATGATCCTTCTCACTCATACCATTCTTGCTGTCGTGATCGTTCCGTTCTTGTTTCGCACACTTTATCTTGCCTACCATCAAAGTTTTGAAAAACATCGTTGGATCGCGCGGTTTACGTTTGCCATCTGGATCTATGTGGCCACCACTGGCGTGGTGATCTACTGGATGAACAATCATCTTCGACCTCCCTTATGATTGCTTTGACCAAAAAGGAAGAGGGGTAGCCTGTCGCGGAGTTGGAGCAGTCTGTCGTAGAAGCAAGGGGGTAGTCTGTCATGGAAGCAAGAGGGCAGTCTGTCATGGAAGCAAGAGGGCTGTCTGTCATGGAAGCAAGAATCCCAGGTACTTTTGCCTTGGGAGCTGTCAATGGCCCAACACTTTGACATCATGTAGCAGCACAGGTGAGTTTGTGTTTTTTCGCTTCAGCTCCAGCCGAATATAGCGGTAGGCCTTTGTGTTACTGAGGTCAAATAGCTTCCATAGCTTTCCTGGTACTGAGGTGTAGTTACCACTCTTTAGAGTCACCCATTTCGAGCCATTGGTAGAGCCAGAGATCTGAAGCGATGCCACATTCTGAGCAAGTAACATTAAGGTTTTGGGCGTGTAGCTTTTGGTGTGGTCCAGAACCACGGCATACTCCCATGAGCCTCCGCCTGTCTTTTGTCCTGAAGTCCAAGCATCATAGGGGGAGCTATTAATAGCCTTTGTCTCTCCAGTTCCCCCCCAGCTTCTAGACTTATCGATCTTTGACGTCAACAGATTAAGTCCGCTTTGTTTAAGGATCTTGGCGGCTAGAATGGAGTACATGGTATGGTTGTCCCAATGTAGTGTTTTGGCATACTGAGTTGACCAGGTGAACTTAAACTTCTCATAATTAACTCGGTTGGCTGCATCCACGACCGTCATGCCCTGACGGGTTGCATTGGGTTGGTTGATTCCCGGCTCATAAAATTGCACCTGATAGTATGTAAAAAAGGCACCCCAAGAAGGGTTCTTTATGAGTTCTGCCGCCACCTTGCTGCCTGTTAAGTAGAGTGGTAATCCGTCATTTAATGGTTGCACCGCCGCTTTGTCAGCCGAACCATAAGCACCAGGGTTGGGGTTGGCATATAGAGTAAATGATGAGAATATTTGGCTCTTTTTTGAAGGTTGCTGGATAGCTGCAATCGCTGGATCATAATCGAGCCAGAGCAGAGCCTTGTTGGTGGCTTTTCCATTCTTCAGAAACTTATAGTTACTCACAACCGACGGATACTTTGTGGCTAGAAAGTCTATCAACAAGACAACTCTCTTACTATCTTTGAGCATGGCGCCTAACGTTCGCCAGGAGTCACGAAAGTTGATCTGTCCAATGGAAGACTTTCCTGTTGGGTTGAGGCTCGCACCCTGCTCCACATACTTCCACAAGCCAGCTTTGTTGGCTGCGTTGTAAAAGTCTTGGAGCATCTTAAGCTTCTGGACATCATTGGGATCTTTGTTGGCAAACATCTCATCTATCTCTTTTTCAAGCTTGGGGATCGTGCCTCCCAAAGTCTTCATCAGATCTTTGGCTTTCTTGTAAATCTTCTTGTATTTACTCGGCTTAATTAAGTTTTTAGGAAAATTGTGAGTGCCCGGCCAAGTTACTTCATACCACTTTTTTGACAACATCCCCTTCGTAAACAGAAAGCCACCTTGCTTGGAGAGCACTTCTGACTTTGTATCCACAGGTGGCTTTTCTGGCTTGGTTTCCATCACCGCTTCTTTCGCTGGACTTTCCATCACCGCTTCTTTCGCTGGACTTTCCATCACCGCTTCTTTCACTGGACTTTCCATCACCGCTTCTTTCACTGGGTTCTCCACCATGTTCTCTTGGGGGCCTGCCTCTTGGACAGACTCAGCCGTATTTGCATCTATGGAGGTTGGTTCCTCTGGGACAGAAGCCTCCTGTGCCGAGGAGACTTCATCAGGCGAGATTGGCTCTTGAGGTCCAGCAACCTCATCCGGAGAGCTTGTTGTTTCGAGTGATGTGCCCGGTTCATTTGTATCCTGAA
>JALTMC010000818.1 GCA_027005175.1 Myxococcales bacterium | reverse complement strand
ATGGAGCATGCATTTTGGATAGCATGTGGGGAACACATACACACCTCAGACCCCCAACAATGGTTTGTGGCGTACCCATCCTTTGCCCGCTCACAACAATTAAGTGAACTCAATGGGAAGTTGCGACCGGCACAGCTTCGCAAGCTATTTTATTATCTGGCCGATGTCCTGGCGACAGCTCATCATCATGGTATTTGTGGCTGGCTCGATCCCAGGCATGTTTATGTACGTCGTCAAGGTGAGGAGGTCGATCTTCGCTGGTATCGCACTCCAAGCCAATACATAAACTTGATGCCCAGTGCCATAGAAGCCACAGATCTCAATGAATGGTTGAGCTACCAATCCCCCGAATACATCGCAGGCGATAGGCCAACTCCAGCCAGCGACTACTTTTCGCTAGGAACCATTCTTTATGAGACCGTTACAGGAAAAAGAGCCTTTTATCACCGCTCTGAAGATGCAGTGGTAGAAAAGCTCCTCTCTGGCTCACTCCCCGATTTGCAAAAGTCGAGACTCACGTTGGAACAAGGTGAATTCCTTGCAGCCTTGTGGGAAAGAGACCCTGAAAAGAGACTCACAAAAGTCAAAGAATTTCAGTTCAAGATCCGAGAGCTATTTCCAGACCAGTCTCCTTTTGCAGCAGACTATATGCCTACCGATGAACACCCAGCTTTGTTGGTCAAAGAAAGCCAGCCTCCATCCATGGAAGAGTTGAACCATATATCGCTGTCCGGAAGTCATGCCTCCTATGCTGCAATCCCTCAGCCTCCCACCAAAGAGAATCCCGAGAATCTCACAGCTGTTTCCACCAAAGAGAGTCCTGAGAATCTCATACCTATTTCCACAGACAACAGCAGTTCCTCAGCCACAGAGATCGTACAGGCGATTGTACCGGAGAGCCTGGAGGATACAAGCCTCGAAGCCTCAAGCTCCAAAGCAAGATCCAAGCAGGAGTCTATGGATTTTCCTGCCATGGAACTTCCAGCGACCGATACAGATCAAACGGTGCAGACCTCTGCGCTGTCTCGCCCCAAGGAGCAACGGAAAGACAAGAAACAAGCCAGTAAAGAGAGCCTCCATGCCAAGGAGCCAGAAACGTGGCATTCAAAAAGTATCATACGATGCCACAAGCAACTCAATGTGAGGAAGATACACCCTCTCACGGTTCAGATCGTCGCCTCTGAACATTACACCCCTTCAGAAAGCTTGGAGCAAGAACCCTGGCATACCAAAACCCACTCACCCTATATTCGGATTGTTCCTGTACTTCCGGGCTGTATGGTTTCTCCTCAAGAAGCTGTTGTGGACAGTAGGACTCCTCGTGTCGAAGCGAGATTTTGGGTTGTTCCTTTGGCTTCCGTTAATATCATGGATGCTGCAACGATTCAGTTATGGCATGGCGGCTTACCCAAAGATGAGATCCCTATTCCTTGTCATATACGCTCGCAGCTTATCACCAAAATAGCCGGAACAGCCTCTGCCCTATCCTTTATCGCAGGTGCTGCCTTTGAACCCTCCAGCAACATCGCAACACAGGCCGACCTGGCCTCACAATTCTTTCACCAAACCATCACTTTATTTGCAAACTATGGGCTATGGTTTGGTTTTTTCTTCCTGTTTGCCGCGATGTTCAGCTACTACTGGCTACGCCCCCAAGCCAACACACCCATCACCTACCTGCTCACCGAAGAACTCCCTCACCCCTCTTCTTTCCACGACATGTTTTGAAAGTTCCTTGCGACCCAAACGTCATAAGGATGGGGACCAAATAGGAAGCCCTTCCCATTTTTTTTGCGACCTCTTGAGTGAGGATTGTCTCTTTACCACCAAGTGCAGCAAAGCAAGCGAACAGGTAACGAATACAAATCCACACAAAGAGGAGAACGAGAATGCAAGCAGACAACAATTTTGAGGTAAAAGGTTTCTTTGATACAGACTCACACACCATCACATTTGTGGTTTGGGATCCAAAGACTTCGGATGCAGTAGTCATAGACCCAGTGCTTGATTACGATCCCAAGTCTTCGTCAACATCGACGGTTTCAGCGGATGAAGTAGCAGACTTCATTGTTCAAAAGAATCTAACAGTGCGACACATCCTAGAAACGCATGCCCATGCTGACCATCTCTCAGGCTCTCAGTATCTTGCGAAGAAGTTTAAGGCTCCGGTTGGAATTGGAGCCAAGATTACAGATGTACAAGGTGTCTTCAAAGGGGTCTTTGATCTGCCTGAAGATTTCAAAACAGACGGCAGTCAGTTTGACTTTCTTTTGGAAGATGGACAGGTTCTGGAATCAGGGAGCCTGAAGATCGAGGTCATACACACTCCAGGACATACGCCTGCCTGCGTCACCTTCAAAGTGGGTGACGCCCTTTTCACAGGTGATGTTCTCTTTATGGACGATTATGGTACAGGTCGATGTGACTTTCCAGCGGGGAGTGCCAAGGATATGTACAACTCGATACAAAAACTCTACAAGATGCCTGATGAAACCAGAGTGTTTGTGGGACATGATTATATGCCCAATGGCAGAGAGCCAAAATGGGAAACAACCATTGGTGCTTCCAAGAAGAACAACCCACAAATCAAAGCCGACACCACAGAAGCTGAGTTTGTGGCCTTTCGAGAGGCACGAGACAAAACCCTCTCTGCTCCTCGCCTTTTGTTTCAAAGTGTCCAGGTCAATATCGACGCAGGCAATCTCCCAGAGCCCCATGCCAACGAGATTCGATACCTGAAAATCCCTGTCAATGTGTTCCGAGGAGCGGAGCAAAAAGGTGTCGATAGTCCCGACTCTGTCGAACTGACAGAAGAGTCTATCTAAGACCATTCCACACCGACCACACAACCTCTACCTGCTACAATGCCAGAACTCGCCTTTTCTCTCCCCGGAACAAGCGTTCTGGCATTGTACCATTTGACATATGCCATATGCGACTCATATAATGGGTGGCAGAGAAGCCACATCAAAGATATGGCAACCTTGTGAAAAGTGTAGAGGAAATAAAATCCCATGTCATCTTCAGAGCCCATCAAGTCCATCGTCTCTCCTCTCCCCAAAGGGAAGTTAAAAACATGCCAACCCGAAGACTTACGTGAAAGAGCGCTGAGCGGGGACCCTACGGTCGTTCAGGATGTCATCCTTTGCTTTCAGGATGAGATCATGGGCTTTTTGCGCAAACGCTGTGGGGATGCAAACGACGCAGAAGACGCGACCCAGGATGCCTTTGAATCCGTGATCCGTTATATGGACGGATACCGAGGAGAGAGCTCTCTCAAGAACTGGATGTATCGCCTCGCCAGTACGGCTTGTACACGAATGCGTCGAGGACAAAAGAATGATATCAAGCGTCATACCACACTTGATGACGCTGCCGTATCACAGCTAGCCTCGATGGGCCAAGAAGTGGAAGCCATGCTCGAAGCCAAGCTCATGCCGATCTCAGAGGCCCTCCACAGCCTGAACGAAACCGATCGCAATGTACTCTGGTTGCGCGATGGTGAAGGATTCAACACCGAAGAAACCGCCCAAGAGTTAGGGCTGACAGCCACTGCCGTGAAATCTCGTTTGCACCGAGCCCGCAAACAACTCCGAGAAAAACTAGAAGATAGACCTGTCGCCTAGTTCCAGCCTCTGACTTAGCTCCCGTACGAGTTTTATGTGGACTTCCTCTTGCTTGGTGGTAGTGTTTGTGAGTACCAAAAAGATATCCCGACGAACCTTTGTTAAGGCGACTGGAGCAGCAGGAGTCTTCGTCGTTATCGGTGTAACAGGCTCTCCCCTGGAAGGATGCGGCCCCCCTTCACCACCTCAACAAGACTCTTCCAAGACACAAGAAAGCACAGCAGACGCACCACTCTCTGAATCCAAAAAAGAAGCTCTTTCCCAAGAGAGTTCAGTCCTTACCGAAGCAACAGCAGACGCAGGAATCGAACGATCGACAGCAGAGCCATCACCTGAACTACCTCCGACATCAAACACCGAATTGATTCCAGATCGTACGCCCGAACCCGCTCCCGATCTCGCCAAGGAAGCAAAGCAGGAACCACAACCGGAAGTGAGACAGGAAGCAAAACCAGAAACAAGACAAGAGACTTCATTTGAAACCCAGGCCGAGTTGAGTTCAGAGCCTGTCATAGAGAGTCAGCCGCAAGATGGTCCGCGTGTCTTCATGGTGTCATTGGCAAAACACCCTGAGCTACAAAAGACCGGTGGAACCAAACGATTCAATATCGATATGGATCCAGTGTTGTTGATGAGGATCAACAGCAATACCTTCCGGGCTCTCAGTCAAGACTGCCCACACAGACACTGTACGGTCCGATGGCAAGGCGGACTCAAAACCTTCTATTGTCCCTGTCACAGTTCTGAATTTGATGAGTTTGGCAAAGTCCAGGTCGGTCCAGCTCGCAAAGATCTCACCCGCTACAAACTCAAATACCTTCCCTCTCCACAAGAAGTACACATCTACTATTGACCCATCGAAAGTACGTACACAAAGAGTATGTACACGAAGAGTCCGACGAGACAAGAGAAGGAAGGGAGATGCCTCAAGACGTGAATGGTTTGTTGTTTCCGAGCAACACAAGGAATCCGACGAGACAAGAGAAGGAAGGGGGATGATGCTGAAGGATCATCCTTTGGTATGGAGACCACACTCGCGTTTGGTGCTTTCTTCCCACCACCAGCGCCCTGCTCGCTCATGTTCACCAGGGAGAGTCGCTCGTGTGCAAGGTTCGCAGCCGATGGAGCGAAACCCACGTTCATGCAAGGGGTTGTAGGGGACTTCATGGTCGCGAATATAATCCCAGACTTGTTGTGACGTCCAGTGGGTGAGAGGGTTCAGTTTCACAAGATCGCCTTCCCCAACCCCTTTGAATGCCTCATCTTTGTGAATCACATGCAAATCAGAGCGAGTCGCGGGGCTTTGGTCTCGACGTTGTCCAGAGATCCAGGCGCGACAATCTCCAAGAGCCCGCCGAAGCGGTTCGATCTTGCGGATACCACAGCACTGTTTGTGGCCGTCTTCCAGAAAGCTGTAGAGCCCCTTTTCTCGAACAAGATCCTCCAGGTCATCGGCCTTGGGAGACATCAAACGGATCGGGATGCCATAGTGTTTCCGAACCGTTTCAAGATACTGGTATGTTTCGGGATGAAGTCGTCCTGTATCCAGACAAAACACAGAAAAAGACAACCCTGTGTTGACAGCCATATCGATAAGAATGACATCCTCTGCACCACTGAAAGCGATGGCACAATCGGCCCCAAACCATTTCAACCCCCACTCGATAATTTCTTGTGGATGCCTGGTCGAGTATTTTTCATCCAAGGCAGGGAGGTCTCGATCCAAACGGGCGGAACGGGGCTTATTTTGTTTGTTCTTGGATTGACTCGTAGAGACATCGGAAAAGCTCTCTTTGAAGAAGCGTAACGCGCTGCGATACACTTTTTCAGTACCATCCTCTTGGGTCACCACAAAGAAGGGAGCCAGATTGACACCGTATTGTGCGCCCAAAAGCATCCCCGCAGACTCGGGCTCACCTTCGATCGCCCAAACAACCTCATCGATGCGCTCCCAAACACCACGTTCACGCAACATCTTTTCGGCCTGTGCACACTTGTCACAAGGTTCGCCACAGAGGAGTTGCTTCTTCACCATTACGATTTTCATCAGAAAAAAAACCTCTTATGTTGTGGGCGTGAAAGCCCCCTCCCGATCGCGAGTCCGGCAGAATCGACAGGACGAAGCCCAGATGGGGTGAGGGTCGTTGTTCAAAGAATCCCTTTCACCCAGCAGGGAAGGAAAATAGAAACGCACAATCTAACCCTGGTTAAAAATATGGCAAGAAAAAGGCCTTGCTTCCCTCCAAATTTCAAGCCAGAAAGAGCAAGTCTTGAGAGAGAGAAAGTCCCGGCTTTGATTGATAGTTCCCGACCTAAAGTATTGATATTCCAACACGTGTTGGAATATCAAACCCACAATTATTTCACAAACACCTCTTGTTTCCCTTGGGGATCTTAGTGTATGTAGGTGCTACTTCTTTAGGGGAGGAATGTTCCCGATGTAGACCTCTATCACAACAAAGAAAATACTTCAACAGAAACAAAGAGTTAAAAGTCGCATGCAACCAGTCCCCTCCCACATACAAGACAGATGGTGGCTTTCAGGCCCCAATCCTCCATCCTCCGAGAGACAAGCAGTCCATCAGGGGCTATTGGATCTCAGCCAGCCCTTCTCGTTGGTGGAGGCACAGGGACACTTGAGCGCAGGACGTGGCGGAGCAGCATTACTCGGAGCCTATCCTCCTGCTGGCGTTGAGGCGTACCCTCTTCATGCTCATGTCCCTGCTCTACCTCCTCAAGCTCTGGGTAGCTCACGATTTCGTCAGGCTCATGGACTTCGATTGGCTTATATCGCCGGGGCCATGGCAAACGGGATAACGTCAACAGACATCGTTATCTCTATGGCCCGCGCAGGAATGCTTGGATTCTTTGGTTCCGCAGGCTTAAGCCTGGCGGAAGTCGAAAAGGCCATCATCACACTGAAGCAAGAGTTGGGTGACTTGCCCTTTGGCTTCAACTTAATTCACAGCCCCAATGAGCCCGCCTTGGAGATGGCAGTCGTCGAGTTGTACCACCGCTATCATGTACAGCTAGTGAGCGCATCAGCTTATCTCGATCTCACTCTTCCCTTGGTATACTACCGGATAAAAGGTATCCACCAAGACCCCCGTGGCCGCATTATCTGCCCACATCGTGTGGTGGGAAAGGTATCGCGCATTGAAGTGGCTCGCAAGTTCTTTGCGCCCCCCCCCGAAAAACTACTTCGAACTTTGGTGGAACAAGGTCGCCTCACACAACAAGAGGCAACCCTCGCACAATATGTTCCTGTAGCGGAAGACATCACAGCCGAAGCTGACTCCGGTGGACACACAGACAACCAGCCCTCGATTGTCCTAACACCGACCTTGATGGCACTTCGAGACGCATGCAATGAAACGTACAATTACCCCAGGCCCCTCTGTGTCGGAATGGCGGGTGGGATCTCCACACCTCTGTCTGCCGCCTCTGCTTTTGCCATGGGTGCTGATTACATCTTAACGGGTTCCGTCAACCAGTCCTGTCTTGAAGCTGGAACATCACCAACCGTTCGCCAACTCCTCGCAGAAACTCAGCAAGCTGATGTCACAATGGCTCCTGCCGCTGATATGTTTGAAATGGGTGTCAAAGTGCAAGTCCTGAAACGCGGGACAATGTTTGCGCTGCGGGCACGAAAACTCTATGAGTTATTCCGCTCCTACAAGAGCCTAGATGAGATCCCAGCAGCCCAACGCAACGTATTGGAGCGAGATTATTTCAAGGCGACCTTGGAAGAAACGTGGGCGAGTACATGCTCTTTCTTTGCCAAAGTGGACCCAGCACAGATCGTCCGCGCAGACAAAGATCCCCAGCACAAAATGGCATTGGTCTTTCGGAGCTATTTGGGCTTGTCATCGAAGTGGGCCAACGCAGGTGATCCCAGTCGTAAGATGGACTACCAGATCTGGTGTGGACCAGCGATGGGAGCCTTCAATGAATGGACCAAAGGATCCTTTTTAGCAGCTCCCGAAGCCCGACGAGTTGATCTCGTGGCGTGGAACCTGATGGTGGGTGCCGCGTATCTGACACGAATTAATTGGATTCGGTCACAGGGTGTCACCCTGCCTTCCTCCTTACAACACTTTGCCCCCATGCCAATCCAGCAAATTCGCAGTCTCTTAGGTTAATTTTGGGTTAAGCTTGATTCCCGCGAAAGGAAGTAGACTTGAAGCAACACAACGAGAAATCATCAACACCCATTGCTATCGTCGGCATGGGCTGCCTCTTCCCCAAAGCCCGAAATCTAAAGGAGTACTGGCGGCTCCTATGCCAAGGCGAAGATGCCATCACCGACATTCCCGACACACACTGGTCTGCCCAAGACTTCTTTGACGAAGATCCCAAACGCCCCGACCATACCTATGCCAAGCGTGGTGGATTCCTCCCCACCACATCCTTTGATCCCACCGAATGGGGCATACCGCCAATGGCTCTCGAAGCCACAGATACTGCTCAATTGCTTGGGCTGGTCGCTGCGAAGATGGCACTAGAAGATGCAGGCTATGGAGATGGTAAGGAGTTTGATCGGGATCGTGTGAGTGTCATCCTTGGTGTCACAGGAACCCTGGAGCTTGTCATCCCACTGGGTGCTCGACTGGGACACCCGATCTGGCGAGAAGCCCTGCTGGATGCAGGCATCGATGCCCAAAAAACAGAAGAAGTGGTCGAGCGCATTGGAGACAGTTATGTCGGTTGGCAGGAGAATTCATTCCCTGGTTTGCTAGGCAATGTTGTCGCAGGTCGTATCGCAAATAGGCTCGACTTTGGCGGCACAAACTGTGTGGTGGATGCGGCATGTGCAAGCTCCTTAAGTGCCGTACATCTCGCAATGATGGAGCTATCTTCTGGCAAGGCTGATATGGTTCTCTCCGGTGGTATCGACACCCTCAACGATATCTTTATGTACATGTGTTTCAGCAAAACCCCCGCCCTCTCCCCCACAGGCGATGTCCGCCCCTTCTCTGCACAAGCAGATGGCACCATCATTGGCGAAGGACTCGGTATGGTCGTCCTGAAGCGATTGGAAGATGCCGAGCGAGATGGCGATACGATCTATGCCGTCATTCGCGGTATGGGCTCATCGAGTGACGGGAAGTCACAAAGTATCTATGCCCCACGCGCTGCCGGACAGGTCAAAGCTCTGCATCGCGCCTACGCCGAAGCAGGAGTTCAGCCCCGAGATATCGGTATGGTGGAAGCCCACGGGACAGGCACCAAGGTGGGTGACGCAACAGAGTTTGAGGCTTTGCGTGAGACCTATCGCAACAACAGCGATGAATCGCAATGGTGTGCGTTGGGAACAGTCAAATCACAGATTGGACATACAAAAGCTGCGGCAGGTTCGGCAAGTTTAATTAAAGCGGCCCTGTCCCTCTATCACAAGACGTTGCCATCCACACTCAAGGTGGAGGCCCCCAACCCCAAAATGGAGTTAGAACAAAGCCCCTTCTACATCAACACCCAAACCCGCCCCTGGCTCACAGAACGCTCCCGACGCGCAGGAGTCAGCGCGCTCGGCTTTGGTGGCAGCAACTTTCATGCGGTCCTGGAAGAATACACACCCACCAAAGAGAAAACAGCCTGGGACCAAAGCGTTGAGATACTCGCATTTTCCGGCGATTCCGTCGGCGTACTTCAGCAAAGCATGACCGAGTGGCAGACGTGGCTCGATACGGAGCCTACAGACATCGCAATAGCACGGCGTGCTGCTGCCTCACGAAACACGTTTGAGCACAGAGCCACCGCAAGACTCACACTCGTTGCGAGTTATGAACAGTCTCTGTCACAGATGTTAGAACAGGCACAACAACTCCTGACCCCCTCACCCAAACAAGCAACACAAGCACCTGGAATCTACTACAGCGGAGAGACATCAGAGGTCTCTGGAAAAGTAGCCTTTCTCTTTCCAGGACAGGGCAGTCAGTATGTGGGTATGGCTTCGGACTGGGTTCGAACCTTCCCTGCTTGTTGGGAGGCCCTCAACACCACAGACAAAGTGCTGAACCAAACTCCTTCGATCTCCCAAACCATCTTTCCCCCACCGACTTTCTCTCAAAAAGCAAGCACCCTTTACCAGCAAGCTCTGTCTCATACCGCAGTGGCTCAGCCAGCTCTGGGTGCCATCAGTGTTGGAATGCTTCACCTGCTACAAGAATTTGGCCTACAGCCCGACGCGGTCGCAGGACATAGCTACGGAGAGCTGGTCGCCTTGTTTGCCGCCGGTTGTATGACACAAGAAGACCTCTTCCGAGTCTCCAAGGAGCGCGGTCGATTGATGGCAGAAGGAGATGGCGATCGAGGCACCATGTTGGCTGTTCGCGCCCCACTCGAAGAGATCGATCAACTTCTCTCTTCCAACGATTGGGAACTCGTTCTAGCCAATCGAAACAGCCCCACACAGGGGATTCTATCCGGTAGCGAAGCCGCTATCACAAAAGCTGAGTCAGCTTGCAAAGACAAAGGCTACGCCACCCGAAGACTCGATGTTTTTGCCGCATTTCACAGTTCCTTTGTCTCCGATGCACAAGCACCCTTTCTCGAATTCCTACAGAATATAGAGTTCCAAGCAGCGGGCATTCCGGTCTATGCCAACACAACAGGCGAGAGATACTCCGAAGCAAGCAACACCATCAGCACAGTGC
>JALTMC010000817.1 GCA_027005175.1 Myxococcales bacterium | reverse complement strand
CGTATCGCCGCTCTTGGTCTTGATCTTGGTGACTTCGGCTTTGATGCCATATTCTTTTTCCAGCGTTTGGGCGATCTTATTCCAGTCGGAGCCGAGCGATTTGAAGCCGCCGCGCTTCTTCTTGGCCTTTTGGAACATGTCGTAGAGAGCCAGCTTGATGTGGTCGGAGTTGTTGAGATTGCTGGGGTTGTGCTTGCCTTTGCGGCAGCTGTTGTGCGTGGCGAACTTGTCGGTTCCGGTCGCCTTGGCGGTCTGCATGAAGGTGTTCATCTGCACCGGCATGTAGCGGACCTGGCCCATCACGATCGCGCCGAACATGCCGCCGGTCCGGCCGACGCCTTCCATGCCGCCGAACTCGCCTTTGCTGTGGCTCAGCCTTCCGTACAGTTGGCGACTTTTCAGCTTTGAGAGTCAGATGAATCACACGAGTTTTTTTTTGTTGCTCAGGATAGAGATGCACAGGTAGAAACCATAGCCCTATATGTCCTGAAAACGCGAGAGCTGTTGCAATCATCCAATTGTGGCATCGGAACCTAAAAGGTTGGCCAGAAAAAAAGTAATGTAAAGGCTCACGGCCAAGGGAGTCCATCACTGTCCTGGCCTCTGTGTTGCGATGGAGACAGAAGAGAACTTCAATGTGGAGGCCGCATCAAGAACCCGCACTGCGTATTGCAATGCACTCTTTCCATCAGCACGAAGTATCAGCATATTATGCTTTTTACGCAGACGATGCAGAGTAGAAAGAAGTGTTTTGGGTGAAACAACAGCCTTGCCAATATGAATTCTCCCTTTCGAAGTAATTGAGACCACCAATGCCTTTTTTTGTATCTTGTGTTGACTACTTGCCTCAGGAAGGTCCACTTTTAATCCACGTACCCGATCAAAGTTGGCAGCTAAAACCACAAAGATCAGAAGAATAAAGACTACATCGATCAGGGGTGTCATGCCAATATTGGGTGTTTCTCGCTTTGGCTTCTCAAACATCGAGTTCTTCCTGTGGCACCTGCTTCCTAGGTTGTACCGAGTTCTTCAGTGGAACAGATAGTTCGCCTTCAGCATCAACGATCCGCTGTTGCACAACAGATTGTACTAGCTCCTTATCATCTGCACTTTTTCGAGTTGAACGAACTTTTGAAATAGAGCTTACAGGTTCTATTTCAAAAGAAGTAGCCGACACCATAGGCCATGCTGTCATAAACTGCTGAACAGCGTCACTCAGCTGCATTCGAAACCGATCCACTCGACTGGTGAGATAGAGATGAGCGGCGAGCGTGGGTGCAGCAACGATCAGACCTGCAGCAGTGGTTAACAACGCCTGCCAGATTCCTGAAGCTAGCGCAGATGCGTTAACATTGGCGAGTCCTGAATTTTGTAAGCCCAAGAACATTTTAACCATGCCCAAAACAGTCCCAAGCAAACCCAATAGAGGAGCAACTTGTGCAATAAAGGACAACAAAGGAAGAAACGACTCGTAACGTTGAATCTCAAGGTTACCAACACGCTCTGCTTCAGCTTCCAACCGATCAGAGCGCTGAATTCCAACTTGGCCTGTTTGTGACAACACGTGAGCAATTGGGTGTCTGTGGTTTTCGCACTCAGCAATCGCAGCATCAAAACGATGCTGTTTAACCAAGGCAAGAACCCCCTTGAGCCAAGAGAGCTCTCGAGTTTGAATTTCACGAAAGAGAAGCCAACGCTGAAAGAATACAATTAGCGCAATAAAAGAGCATAGATAGAGGGGCCACATAGCCCAGCCCCCCTGTCTCAACAATTCACCTAAATTCATATCCTGATCCACCACTGCAAAGCACAACAAAGCCAGACTCCCTTCGAAGGAAAGGGCCTCGCTTTCGACAATAAAGCATGAAACCCAGCCCTTACATGAAAAGGCCGATGAAGAGAGAGTATGAGAAAGGAGCCCTTGCTGATTGTGTTTCCCTTCACCCAGAAATAGTTTGTGACGGTTGAAGGGAAGAACAAGCAGAAAGAGGCTATTCTTTTTGCGACCCTAGGAGAAGGTGGGAGAAAGGCACACCCCACGCACAAAACCCCGGTCTCCGGCCATCATACACCCAATCTCCAGTTTGTCAAGGTCTATCACCATACCCCTCATAGATTACCTACACTTAGACAAGGAAACATCACCTTTGTGCTCTTCACAGGAGACTCAAAAAAGATGGTCATTCCTGTCAAAGATCAGAGAGAAACTTGTCCAAGGTCAAACGTCAACGTTTGAATGGTCAAAAATTGAACACCAAAAAGGAGCGATTTTTGACTATGTAACTCAAACCGTTATACTTGAGCCCCAAATGTAGACAACAAATGTTTGGAAACATAAAAAAAAAAGAGGTGACACAACAACCAGAGAGTTGGGTGAGAACCTCCAGGATGGAGCCGTTTGATGTTGAGAAAATGTACTTTGCCCGGCTTACTTGCGTTGGGATTGCTGGCTTTGTTGGTCTGGGCACCTGGATGCGGCATGGAGAAGCCCAGCTCCGAAGAGACAAAACTTGGTTCGTTGCAACAGAAGATTGTGAATGGAATCAAAAACCAAGCGTATCCAGCTGTAGGTTCCCTCACAGGAAATAAGACCACATTTTGTACAGGAACCCTGATAGCACCCAAAGTCGTGATTACGGCAGCACACTGTGTTGATGCCTTTACCCGCTTGCGTGGTCAAACTCTCGCCTTTCGTATTGATATCCCTTTCAACCAAAATGAGTACCGCACAATCTATCCAGGTATTGATATCGCCAACAGCAAAAAGCACCCTCAATACAGCGGTCAGAATAAAACTCCCATCACCAACGATATCGCAGTTGTGATTCTAACAACCCCTATTTTTGTAGTACCGTCGATGCCCTTCAATACTAAGAAAGCAGACACAAGCTGGCTGGGCAAGCAGGCATTGTTCATGGGGTATGGTCGCTTGAGTGCAGCGACACAAACCCCAGCACCACGCAAATATTCAACCTTCTTAAAGCTCACTCATTTAAACAAAGATGCTCAAACAGGTGGACCCAAGCCCAATACGATCGGGTATTCGGGTAACAATACATCCGTATGTCAGGGCGATTCAGGTGGACCCGCCCTGCTAGAAATTGACGGAAAGATGCGAGTCATTGGAGTCACATCCCATGGTACTACCTTTAACTGCACTGGAACTTCGTACTCTTTCCGAACCGATCCTTATGTCACCTGGATTCAGAGCTTTATCGACAAATACTCCACCTGCACAGGAGCCAGTCCCACCTGCGGAAAATGCGGGAAGTGCGACAAAACAAGTTGTGCTCCCAACCCTGTAAGCAACACCTCACAAGTCTGTAAAGTATGTCAAAAAGACTCGGACTGTGGAAAAGGACGTTGCATTCAAGTTGGTAGTGGCTTGCGCTGCGTACAACGTTGCGATGCCAGTAACTGTTGCCCCACCGGATCTTTCTGCACAACCAGTAACGGCAAGAACTACTGCTTGCCTGAGGCCATGGCCTGTCCTCCTGTCACTTGTAAAGCACACAGCGACTGTAGTTCGGCAGAGTTTTGCGACAATGGCAAATGCGCACAAAAGCTCCCAACTCGACGAAAAACAACATGCCAACCCTGTACAAAAAACAGCGAGTGTGGCCCCGGAGGCTTTTGCCAGAACCCCGGTGGCCGAGGTGGCCGATGTTTACAACCCTGTGAAGGAGCTGGCGAACTCTGCCCCAAAGATTATGTTTGCAGCGAGGTAACAACAGGCCTCAAACAATGTGTTCGACGCGATAAGACTTGTGCTGTAGCATGTAAGCAAGATGATGACTGTCTGGGTGGACTGAAGTGTCAGAGTGGCACCTGCCAACGTCCCGGCGGAGGCCAAGCAGGAGAACCATGTAACAAAAGTGCCACATGCAAAACAGGGCTGCAGTGTATTCCCAGTGTTTCAGGAGCACGATGTTACCAGACCTGCGGATTTCAGGCAGGACAAGCAGGCGCTCCATGCAAAGGAACCCTCTGCGACGATGGACTTCGCTGTATGAACAACCCCGCTGGTGGAGGCAACCTCTGTGTGCGTCAGTGTTCAAGTGCAACCGATTGCAAAAACGGTGGAACTTGTTTTCCTCGAATCAACATCTGTACCTGTCAACAAGATGCCGATTGCAAAAATGGCGCAACATGCAACATCATCATCCAGGGGATCGCAGGAGTATGTGCAAGCGGTAAACAGGCACCTTGCCCCACAGGAGAAGTATGTGCCTCTTCACCGGGCCAAGCGAGTATCTGTGTCAAGAAAGGTTCTGGCAATCGCTCTCCTGGCCAGACCTGCAACAACCTGAACCGCTGTAAAGAGGGTGCCTCTTGCGTACCCGGCCTCAACCGATGCCTGGAAACCTGCGGACAAACAGGCAACGCCTGTACCGATGGTGGAGCCTGTCGCTCCGTCTTTGGCAGACAACAATTCTGCCTTTGCAGCAACAACAGCGAATGCAAAAATGGGAAACAATGCCAGATCCTTGGGCAAGGTCTGGGGTACTGCGCCAATCCACCCAGCGCAGGATGTACCAAAGATTCCTGTCCTGAAGGGTTCTTGTGCAAAGACAAAAAGTGCATCGCAAAAGACGCTCCTCCTGTTGAGCCTGCCCAGGAGGCCCCAGCCCAAAAGGACGGTGGTACTGCAGAAAATGGCACCATCGAAAAACCAGCATCTGGAGATACTGTTGCCACAAGCGACACTCCAAGCAAGACCGGTGGAGAAGCCAACACAAACGATAACACAAAGCCACCAAGTGCCTGTGGCTGTGAAACCCAACCGTCCTCCCAGCAACTCCCCTTCTCCTGGCTCTTGTTGCTCGGGTTCTTTGGGCTCTTGCTACGCAGAAAAATAGGACACAGATCGTTATAAGAAAAACATAGCGTAGAGTTATATAGCAAAGTCATGGACCTGTTCTTGGTAATATCAAAGTGGCGGACCTGTTCTTGGTAGCTTCTTCACTACAAACAGTCCTTTGGGGATCCACAAGCTATGAAGCATGACATCATGAAACGACCGGTACCGTTCCTTCTTCAATAACTCTTGAGCATGTAGACCTTCCTGAACAACATAGATATGCCCACCTGACAACAGCCGTCCGTATCTGCGACTACGGTGAGTTCGCAAGATCAAAGAGCGTTCATCCATTGGGAGGCTTGATAGACCTTTCAAAAAAGAAGCGGGTGACTTCTTGTAAAGGTCCTCATAATGAGAGAGATAAAAGATCCGCAGAGGCAGTTTTAAGCGTCTCAAGCTTTTGGCGATAGCTTGTACCGCAGTGATGTTAGCCAAGTCAGAATAAAGAATATTCAATCGCTTTGTTTGAAACATCGCACGAATATACTGATAACTTGCATCGCGCCTTAGCCAGTGTTGAAAATATCGATACTTTCGATGCCTTCGCAACCCCAGACGATACATGCGCTGGACCCGACGTCGAACCCTACGATACAACTTAACCTCGGATTTCACCTTCGCAGGCTCTTGTATTTGTTGACGCAAAAGACGAATGGTACGACGTCGGAAGCGACCTGCATACCAACGGCGAAGGTACGTTCTGCGATTCTTCGACAGCAAGATCAAACGACGTTGAAGTTGCCACACTCTATAAGCCAAAGGATTGTCTGTAACAATCCAGCCTATGCGTGATTGAGCCCAAGACATCATGGTTAAATTCTGTTCACCTCCAATACCGAGATAAGCACCTCCAAGTCTCGCCAAATAAGGAACAAACCGACTGAGATGTCGCTCACGTGTTGTCAGATGCCGCCAACGATTGCGACAATACCGTCGTAATTTTTGAGATCCAGACCCTCGCTTGTGATGACCCCCACGATGTCGGTGACGATGACCCCCACGATATTGAAAAGGCTCACAGAAACGTGGACGAATGTCTGAAGTCGCCCGTTCCAGGAGTTTTCGTTGTTTTGTGGAGAGAATTGTTGGGCTCCATGAAACAGGAGGTCTGCGCCGGTATCGTCGTGACAATCGACGTCGCTTCCCATACAATGCGGGACGTGCAGAAGACACAAGAAAAGACCGAATCATCCGGGCCTTAAACTTCTTGTTCGGGGTGACAATAACTTGTGCCACAGCAGTTCGTCCACCGGGAGTCAGACGCCTGGGCCAGATAAAGTTACCAAGGCACCAAAAAATGGGGCGACCTTTGTAATACTCCAGGGCCTGGAGTCGATGGGCATGATGACCAAAGATAATATCGGCCCCAGCATCAATCATAGCTTTGGCACGAACAACATCCTCTTTGGGTGGACGACGATGTAGCTCAATGCCCCAATGAATCGCAACCACCACGAGGTCCGCATGTTTTTTAGCTGCCTTTACTGCGTTCACCATGGTGGGGATATCATCACCGCTTGCCATACCTGGATGATGCGGCCCTGCAAGCCAGTATGGGTCGGGTACAACACCACCAAAGCCCACCACAGCAACACGCCACCCTTTGATCCGAAACAACGTAAACTTCGCAGCTTCCGCAAGGTCCTTTCCTGCACCTACAGGCTGGATACCGTATTTCAATAGATACTTTCGTGTATCCAGTAGCCCCACAACCCCATAGTCACGGGAGTGATTGTTACCAATATTTGCAACCTCCACACCGGCAGCTTTCACGGACTTCAGAGACTCTGGTGGAGCACGAAATGTAAAAGACTTCTTCTCCCGGGTCCCCCTTGTGGTGATGGAGCACTCCAGATTAACCACAGTGAGATCGTCATTGCGAAACAAATCACCCAAACCATGCCAGACATAGCCATAGCCATACTTTTGAATGACCTTCGTAAAACGGCCATCCAAATTGATATCGCCTGTTCCATGGATCACAAGCGTCTGACGTTTGTTTTTGCTCTTTGTACCTGTTGTCTCCGCCATGCTTCCAGGCACCAGCCACAACAACAACACGAAACTCACCACAAACAAGAAACTCACTTTGTATAACTGATTCATACGCTCTCTTTTTTTATCTCCAAAGATCCTGAATTGACTCAACGCCTTAGTCTTGCTCAAAGTCACAAAGATGTGCATCATCACAAGAGAGCACACCTCTTCAAAGTATCTAAGTCTACATTTTCATCGAAAGGAAGTACACAAATATACATATCATACCTATATTGATTGACATCATCGAATTTTGTTGGCATCACCGGCTTTTCCGTGTATTCTTCCGACACCACTGAGGATGCAAAGCATAAAGAATTGGAAACGAAGGAGCAAGACAACCCTATGAGTGCCCGTGATTCCAAACAAGACAAGGCGACTCCCTTCGATGGTTTACTCAAGCATTTGGCAGATCAATATGCTACAGAGCTACTCGGTTATCTTGCAGACCTGGAGGGTATAACCTCTTGTGAACCGGTTGGGGGTGAGATTGAGATGATGCATCGCCTAACTGACCGCGTCTGGCGAGTCACACAAGAGCTTGATGGCCAGGAACATGAATTCCTGTTCCACCTGGAGTTTGAATCCAGCTATGTTGCCGACATCGAGCGTCGCCTGGGCATGTACTCTTGGGGTCTTTTTGAAAAAGAGGAACTTCCTGTCTGGCCTCTCGTCTGGTATGTCAGTGACAAACGCCCCACAGGATGGCCCAAAGGAAGTTGGCGACAAGAACGTGAAGAACATATGATGGTCGGTAGCAGAGTCGTTTCGACCATACGATGGTGGGAAGTCTGGCTTCCCGGTGGATACAAGGCTTCTCAGTTCTTGAAGGAGGCACCTCCCTACCTCTTGCCATTTGCTGTTCTTATGCAAGGAATGAGAAAATCCTTGCTTTCTCAGCTCAAAGGTATGATCATGGGTTCAGAGCTACCAACCACCCAGCAACAAGACCTGCTGGCAATGGTGGCCTTTTTTGCTTGTCGGAAGTTCGACATAGACGAAGTTATGGAGGTGATCAACATGGAGATCTTCGAACAAAACCCAATGGCTGAGTACCTTATACAAAAAGGCATGGAGCGCGGCCTTGAAAAAGGAATAGAAAAAGGAATAGAAAAAGGAATAGAAAAAGGAATAGAAAAAGGAATAGAAAAAGGAATAGAAAAAGGAATAGAAAAAGGAATAGAAAAAGGACATCAAGACCTGCTCAACATATTGAAGTCAATGGCAAAAAAACGCTTTCCCTATATAGGAGACAGCACTCTCCACCTGCTCGACGGGCTTCCTGGGGAAGCCCTCCAACAAGTCGGTGAGCTACTTCTCGAATGCCCCAATGGACGCGCCTTCCGCCAACACCTCCTCCGCCTCCAACAAGAAACCCCCGACGAACCCTGAACCAGCCTATGAGCAGTGTTTGCTAGAACAAACCCCACAGGTTCAACACGTAGAAAGAGTCACTACCTCCACAGCCTTCACCAGCAAGGCAGACTTGACCACAAACTTTGACTTAACAAGAATCTCAATCACCACCCTAATCATTGAAAAAGATCCTATTTTTCTGTCACTTACAGCCCCCCACTCTGACAGGTTTTGCCACCTTTGCAAACGTTTCCACACTTACCACAATGTTTGATGTCGGTTTTGGTGTCGATACAGGAGGTATCGCAGAGGGTCTGTCCATTGGAGCAATCAAACTGACATTTACTATCTTTGCAAACTTCATTTGCAAACTTCACCTGAACGGCACTTGGTGTTACATCCACCACAATGCTGTGCGCTCTTTTTGAGATCGACACAAATTCGGCCACAAGCCGTCTCAACGGATTGACAGTTTGGGATACACTCTCCCCGATTACATAGTTGACTGCTGCCACAAGTCACACTGTCACAGGGATTGGTAGGAGTTTGAGCACACCCTGTAATGCCAATCAAGATTCCTAAATATATCGAACAGCGTAATGAATAGATTTGCATAAGCTCTCTCCGGTGAATTTATATAACGGCTTCCAGCAGCTTATCAAAAAATGAAGAAATAGTCATGAATGTGGTGTTACTATTCGTGTCCCATTCGTGGATCAATCCGAAAAAGAGTCTTTGAAAGGAGCAAAAGTAATGAGCACCTTTTAATGAGGAAAGATTCCGCTTTGGACGAAACAATATCCCACTTTCGATTCATCTGTTTTGTTTGTACTGTTGGTATCGTTGACGCAGACCCTGTGCTCTTTGTAGCAGTTGCTGACGAATCGCGTCCAAACGTTGACGGTGCTGGCTCCTCTTTTGCTTGCGCTTGGCCTTGTACTGAACCAGACGTTGCCGTTGGCTCCACTGACGAGCGCGAAGGGCTTGATGTGATGCTGGTGACGGAACAGGAAGCTTCTTGCCTTGGGTCAGGGCTACCTGCTTTTTACTGAGTGACGATGCCGGTTGCTCACCACCAGCACACGCAACAAGGAAAAGTAGACTAAGAGCAAAAAGTTTAAGGAAAATGTTTCGAGGCATGTTAGCTCCTTTGTTGTTAGAATATTTATAGTACACCCAGTTTCTGTCTAAAAAATATGGATGATGAAACTTATACTTCAAGGCTGAAATGGCATAAAGAATTCGCCAAATTTCGACAAAAACACCAAGAACATCGAACTATTCCATAATTAAGCCATTGCTCCCATTCCTATCAAAGTGGATCGTTATTTTAGTCTGCTTGACATTACAAGAGGATGTTCCAGTTGCTTGAATTATAAACTTTGCGCCTTTTCCTTTTCCTGAAGCTTTGTAGCAATATTGCATCAAGTGTTTTCCTGTGATCTGAAAACCTAGAGCTTTCCAACAATTGTGTGCCCAATGACTTTGAGCACTATCGTAATAAATAGACCCTCTTTGGCATGCAAGATAATTTGGAGAACAAATCCAACCTTGCTTACTGCATGGAAAAAAACTGTTACTTAGTCCATGCTTTACAACCCTGTTTTTGAAAAACTGATAGGCACCTGAGGCTATGCGTTGTGTATACAACTCTGCTTCTTTGACGGGATAAGCAACCTGAGAACTGATGCCAAGTTCGAGAAAGGCTATAGCATAGATAAACAGAGATATAGCAACAACTCCAAAGAATAACCAAATGTATTCCAGTCTCATCATTTGAACCTTTCCAGTTTCAAGCTTTATAAAACACCTTCTTTTCTCCGATGGGCTGCCTTCGAGTGATGCAACATAGCCGAGACAATATTTAGATCCTAAATACTTACTATTTTGGCAGCTTGTAGTTTACAAATTTTTTCTTAGAAGCTTTAAGTTTACTAAAGTAACCTTTCCAGTTCTCCGTACCAGTTCTAACTGGTTTTTTCCAGTTGACACCACATCTTTCCAGTACATTAATCAGCCAATGTTGGCAAT
>JALTMC010000816.1:3036-10293 GCA_027005175.1 Myxococcales bacterium | reverse complement strand
AGCCCATCCAGAACGTTGGTCGAAAGGATGTAGGAAGTGGGAGATGACAGAAGAAGTGTACTTGAATCATCCCATCGAGAAGAAGGAGGAAAAAGAAAGATTGTTTGAGAAACCAAAACAACAAGAGTTAGAAGTCCCAAGCCCGTCAGCATCATCGTCGTCCCTCACCCAAAAAGGGACGACGATGATGATGGCGGGCGCAGGGACTTCCCCAAGCCTAGAAGCCTGAGTTCGAGTCCTTCAATTTTACAACTTAGGCGACAACTACCTTGACACCTACCGATGTGGTGGAGTTAAATTTTCCCCATGACAAGGTATACGCACACCATTTCTTTCCCGTACCTTCTCGTCTTTGGGTTCTTCTCTAGCTCCCTTTGGCTATCGACCCATGCTTGTACAAGCCCTCGACCTTTTTATGTTTACCAGCTCGTGTCCAGAGCTGCTACTGTTTGGGGGGAGTTTCAGGGAGGCAAAGCTGCCTCTCCCACGGACAAGCCTGGAGTGAATGTCGCTGCCTCTCCCGCCTGGAAGAGGGCACGACAAAGAACGATGCTGGAGAAGCGACAGAGCCTCAACAGCCCGATTGGAATAGAACAAGGCCCCCATGCCAACGAGATATACGCTGGAAAAAGAGCTGTGAGGCAGGTCTCGGTCTTTGTCGCTCCCAAGGTCAATGGTTGTGTTCTGGAGATCAGCAAACACTTTTTTGTAATGCAACACCTGATCAGAGCAAAAAACAACCTGTGGAGGTTTGTTATAATAAGCTGGATGAAAATTGTAATGGTAAAATAGATGATGGTTGTGGCTGGTCCCGCTCGATACAAGGGAGCCATGGCGGCTCCATCACCATCGATAGTACAGGAAATCTATACATCACAGGTCGATTTTGGGGAAAGGAGACACGATTAAACTCTTGGGTTCCCTCCTACCTTCGCGGTCTGTACGTCATCAAAGTAAGTCCCAAAGGAAAGCTCATTTGGGGAAGAAGCGCGGGTGGGCTCATAACACCCGTAGCAATAAAGCGAGATAGCAAAGGGGATATCTATATCGCAGGATATTTTTCCGATTTTGAAGATGCTATCTTTGGGGCAACGACCCTACAATCAAAGGGAAAGAACGATATTTTTGTGGCAAAGTTGAATGACAGAGGAGAATTCCTATGGGTAACGGCTACAGGAGGCCCCAAAGAAGATGGTGTCTATGGCTTGGATATCGATTCCAAAGATCGAGTAGTGATTACAGGCACATTTAGCAACGTCGTGAGTTTTGGGAATAAAGTGTTGTCATCGAGGGGTTTCAACGATGGATTTGTGGCACAACTCAACTCCCAGGGAAGATACCTATGGATAACCTCTTTTGGAGGAAAAGATAAAGAAGAGAGTATGGCAGTTGCTTTGGATTCTCTTGATCATATCTATATCACGGGTCGATATTATTTGGATATCGTCGTCGGTGGCTGGGTGCTTGAGGGCAACAAAACGCCTCCCTCTTTCTATTCCAGACTTGCTCCTCACACAATAATCGCAAAGCTATCCCCCAAGGGCCAATGGGAGTGGGCAACCTCCATCAGCAGATGGTCTGAAGGGCAAAGTATCGCCATCGATCGCCATCATTCTATCTATGTGGGGGGTAAGTTCTCCGGCATTGCGACCTTTGGACATATTCGCCTCGGTGCATGGGATTGTGATATGTTTGTTGCGAAACTAGACACACAAGGACAATTCCTTTGGGTTGCAAGAAGTGAGGGGCTAGGAGATGCAAGAACAGATGGTATTACAGTTGGCCCAAAAGGTAGCATTTATACAACAGGCAGATTTGGGTATTCGTACCCTTTTGGCCTTTTTCGAACAGAAATCTTTGGAGACTACCGACTTCGAGCCGATGGAGAAGATGGTATTTTTGTTGTAAAGCTCTCTCAGGAGGGCCTATTTACAGGGGCTATCTCGACTGGTGGGCAAGGGCGACAAAAAGACGCTTGGGCGGATGGGATAGTTACGGACACCAAAGGACGAGTTTTTATCATCGGGAGGTTTTCGGGAAAAGCCGTACGATTCGGTGCATCGCAGCCACCACTTTCAGCGAATCGTGGTACTTTCATTTGGAAGCTTGACAACTTATAAAGCCTTGCTATGAATACACTCATAAATCTCCTTGTTCGTGCTTTCTTATGGGTGGGATGCATACTTATCCTGCTCATCACCTCCCACTGTAGCGACCAGATACTAACACTATCTTGTGTTCAAGGGGAAACGAAGCGATGCCTTTGTCAAGCAAGCCTCACAGGGATACAGCACTGCGATGTTCGACAAGAATGGGGTTCTTGTCGATGCCCTCCAGATAGCAATGGAAAGCGTTCGAGCAAAGAACAACTCCCAGACAAGCCTCTGGCCCCTTGCCAACAGGCTCCGCAGTGGAGACAACCTTGTGTCTCTGGATATGGCTCATGCCAAACACGGGGTGAATGGGTATGTACCACAGACAAACAACATCTAGCATGTAGTGTTCTTCCGGACTTATCAAAGCGGCAAGCCTATGATAGATGTGATAATAATATGGATGACAATTGTGACGGAAAAATTAATGATGCTTGCAATTGGGCTTTCTCTTTTCTCGGAACTTCGTGGGGAAGTGACATCACCATTGGCCCCTTCGGTAATATCTATGTCGCAGGTTGGTTCTCAAGCATGATAAAATTGCAAGGAAAGAGATATAACCCGGGGTTTATACAACAAAAAGGATATATACTCAAATTGACGCCCAGTGGGAAAGTGATTTGGTTTGTTATCTTCAATGGGACCAAGTGCGCCCATGCAAATGCTCTTGCTCTTTCCCCATCGGGAGACGTCTACATGGCCGGGCATTTTCAAGGAAAAATGACCTTGGGTACAATCACTTTAAATCCGAAAACAGAGGAAAGTCTTTTTGTAGCAAAACTATCCTCCAAGGGCCAATGGCAATGGGCTGTTTCTGTAGAAGTGGATAAAACAACATGCCTTTCTGACCGTTCCATCGATATCGCTGTATCCAAAGACAACAATATTGCCATCACAGGAGACTATCTCAGATCGATTACCCTAGGAACATTTCATTTAAAATCTCGACACCATCCAAATGCTCGAGTATTTCGGGATATTTATGTTGCAAAACTCAACCCAAAAGGACGATTTGTGTGGGCAACATCAATAGGAGGTACTGACTATAATTACGCAGGAGCACTGCGGTGGGGGGCTTCGAAAAGCCTGTACATAACAGGAGGAGTATCAAAACAAGCAAACTTTGGGAATATAAAAACCTCCCCTACAGGAGAACTCAGTGCATTTGTCGCTCGTTTAAACAGACAAAATCGATGGGACTGGATCCGTATAGCACAAGCAAAGAAGAAAAAACTTGCTCCTGCTACTCCCTGGATTACAGGGAAGGCGATCGCCGTGGATCAACATGAAAATGTTTATATTACAGGATCATGGACATCAGAAACAAAAGGCTCCTTTGGAAGCATCATAGTGCCCTCCAATTCTCACCTGGACAAAGTTTTTGTGGCAAAGCTCACCTCAAAAGGGCGAGTGCTGTGGGTAACTCTGGACAAAGGAACGAGCGCTAGTCAAGGAAACGGAATTGAAGTAAACAATTCGGGGGAGATCTACGTCACAGGTCAATTTGTCCAAGGTGATCTCTTTTTCGGAACCCATCGTACATACACAAAAGGCCGGAATGGCAATATTTTTGTACTCAAATTAACACCGGAAGGCCAAGAACGCTGGATCCTTTCCGTTGGTGCCCTCAACAAGTTCGTCGGTAATTCAGGAAAGAAGCTTGCGATACAAGACAATGTAAGCATCTATATTACAGGTATATTTCAAGGTTCAAACGTTTCTTTTGGTAAAACGAAGCTCGATTATCTTGGCACTTACGATGCATTTGTATGGAAGATCACACAACCATCAAATAAAAGATGATCAGCAACACTTTCTTGCTCGTAGGACATTCGTCAGCCATGTGGGCAAGAGCACTGACCGGTTTTGGGGGGAGGCCCTCCAAACAAAGCAAGCCATTCCTCCGCTGAGAGCCTCTGCAAACGCTCGATGTTTCGATCGGGAATACCTTCCGTATCGATGGGTCCATCCACAGCTCGCGAGATATCATCTTCGCGAATCAAGTGGAGAGTTGGAAAGGGAGAGCGGTTGGTAAAATGACTGCGATCAGAAGGCTCAACCCCTCCAAACAGATACTCTGGATGAAAAGACGCGACTTGAAATACACCCGAAAGACCTGCTTGTTCAAGTAAGAGTTCCGCCATCCCGAGAAAATCAAGATAGACAGGAAACAACTCCAACCCTTTTGGAAAGAGCAGCAAAGATGTACTGATTGTTGTTGGCTCTACTTCGGCCAAAAGAGACAACTCTTCCAAAAAGAAGCGTCGTTGCAAATCCCACTCCTCCGTTTCACACACAGAGTATCGAAGGGTATCGGCCTGCATCACAGGTCGAGCAAAAGGGCAAAGATTGAGTCCTACCACAATCTCTTCTAACCATCGACGAGTCTTTGCGATGACAACAGATTCAGAAGATTGAATACTTTCTGGTTGATGTTCTGCGTTCAAAAGACAGCCTCTTGGTTTGGGTTGACACCTTGTTGTATTCCACCTACTCTCACAACAGAGATTTGAGAGGGGCGCACCGCGTGAATACACGAACAATGCGAAAGTTTACTGCACTTTGCTGTCTTTTCCTAGTGCTGGGATTGAGTTTTCTGGGAGGAGCCTGTGAGAACCCAGAGAAATCGCTACGATTCTCTGTGGCCTCTCGTCCTGTCATCGGAGGAAAGCCCAACCTCCAACTTCCTGCTGTGGGTGCTCTAACACGAGACGATGTTATCTTTTGCTCAGCAACATTGATCGCGCCACGTGTGGTCCTTACTGCCGGTCACTGCACTGACTCAGCCTTCTCCTACGCCATGGGCAAAAACAAGCTCAGGTTTCGTGTTGACACCATCGATGCACAAGCCCCCCATGGTTATAAGACGCATTACTTTGCCATCGAACCACACCTGTTGCAACGTCATCCACAATGGCGCAGCAGCCAAGTGCTCGCAGGTTATGATGTGGGAATCGCTATCCTACAACAGCCAGTTCCCAACAAAATCGCGACACCCATCCCCTACAATGAGACAGCCCTAATTCCCAGCGAATGGACAGGCAAGGAGATGCTATTCCTTGGGTATGGACTCATCGCAAGTGTGCCCTACGCCATCTCACCCAACCGAAAGTTCGGTGCGCGACTACGGATAACAAAGATACAGGCCGATCGGATCTCAATACACAGCCCCAACAAAAGTATATGTCATGGAGACTCCGGCGGACCTGCATTGGCACAGATCAAGGGACAATGGCGCGTCTTGGCAGTGAACTCGTATGCCCAACAAACGGGCTTTGCCCAAGGTTCCAAGCCTCCTCGTACCCGATGTGATGGGGGTGCTGTCTCTGTGCGAACAGACGCCTACAAGGCTTTCCTGCGATCATGGGTCAATCGATTCAAACAAGAAGCACCCCGTTGCAAAACAGACGATGCCTGCGGTACTTGCGGTCGATGTTCTCCCAAGATGCAAGCTTGTGAAGCCACACCTATCGCGAAGAACGCACAACACTGCAAGCCCTGCAACAAGGATACGGACTGCGGAAAAGGAGCCTGTCTGACTCTCCCTGAAGGAAAGCGCTGCGTTGCGACCTGCGGTGTCGAAGGCTGTTGCCCTGACAATTCGGTTTGTACAGCATACCCTCAAACATCCGGCTCCTCCACGATTTGCAAGCCCTGGAACAACCGATGTCCGAACGTCTCTTGTACACAGAATCGCGATTGCAGTGATCTCGAAACATGCGACAATGGGGTGTGTAAGCGACAACAAGTTCCTGCTCAAACGAAACAGTGTTTTCCCTGCCAAAGCAATATCGACTGTGACAGCCCCAACCTATTGTGTGATGTTGTCTCTGGAGAGAAACGCTGTCTACAACGATGTGAGAAAGCAGACGCCTGTCCACAGGGGTTCCTCTGCCAGGCAGGTGGACCTGGTCAAACGAAGCGGTGCATCGCAACAAAGATGCTCTGTCCAATCCTATGTCAAAACGATGGAAACTGCCCAGCGTCCTGGCGTTGTCAGTCACAACGATGCCAGCCTCAAGGGCAAAGTGACGAAAATGAAAGCTGCAAACAGCGCCCTTGCAAAGCAGGCCTCTCATGCGTCGCAACACTCGACGGTAGACGTTGTATGCGACCTTGTGCCGTCCCTGTCGGTGCTGTTGGGGGAGCCTGCAAAGGAGAGAGAGACTGTAACAAAGGTGCCTACTGTCTCACCATACGAGGACGCAAGCACAAATACTGTGCAGCCGAATGCAAGACAAGTCAGGATTGCCAATCGGGTGGTTCATGCCACCTTGGATACTGTTTATGCCGCTCTGACCAAGAGTGTAAAACAGACTCCATCTGTGAAAAGGACTTTGGCTCAGACACTGGATTTTGTGTTGAGAAAAGCGCAAAACGCCGCTGCCCTTCCAACCAAACCTGCCAGTACTTTACGCAGGGAAGCTACTGCATCACTCCAAAAGCTCTGGGTCGTCGTTGGATTGGCCAGTCCTGCGACAAGATCACCCCCTGCCAGGAGGGTTTGGGTTGTATCGAATTTGGAACCCAAGCTGGCATATGTACCGAGATCTGTCGGTCCAACACCTGTCGCTTGGGTGGGAATTGCCAGCGAGGCTATTGCTTCTGTCGTCAGACACTAGACTGCCCAAAAGGCCGAGTGTGCCAACGTTTTATCGAACGACGTAACGTATGGACCGGCATCTGTATTCCTGCCCCTGGTGCAGTGGTATGCCAAGACACCAAAGAGTGCAATCCAGGACAACGATGTGACCAGGGACGATGCACCTCCCAAACCACAGAAGAATCCAGGCAAGAGCCTGACACCAATGAGGAAACCAAGACACAACAAGAACCCATCACAGAATCGAACAGGGATGCCGGAGCCACACCCAGCGAACAAAAAGATGGCGCCAATCTGGAAAAAATCTCTGAAGGAGCCGCACAAGAAGAACTCGCCCCACCGCGTGCATGTGGTTGTTCCACAAAGCCATCCTCTTCCAGTCCTATCCCCGTTGGAGGAATACTGCTTTGCGTCCTTTGAGTTTTAATAAATCGATGCCAAGCTGATCTTGGAGTTTCGATATGGCATAACTGACAGCTGATTGGCTGCGGTTGAGGTATA
>JALTMC010000816.1:0-3026 GCA_027005175.1 Myxococcales bacterium | reverse complement strand
TAGAATAGAAAGAGAGTTCTTTCTTTTACTGTATGGAGAAAAAAGATGAGACTGAGACCTCAACAGCTAGCCATGTGGATTTCACTATTAACGTTGTGCGGGTTTACCATGATTCACACCAACTGTGCGGGGTTTGCACAAGGTTTACAAGACCTCACAGAGTTCTGTAAAGCTGTTGGCAAAAAATGCACACAACAAACCGCCGCAGACTGTACGCAAAAACTCGGTGCCAAAAGCACCAAACTCAAAGCATCACCGGACTATGCAGGAGCCAAAGCATGTGTCGATGCTCTCGAAACCTGCGACGAACTCCCCAATTCATGTTGGCTTTTTGCCGCAGAATCCCTCGACAACCCCACCGAAGACAACAGCAGTGAATCCATCACTGATGCTGGAGAATAAGATCCAAATGCCAACCATGAGCAAGACTTATCATCACTCTGTACAGATCTATTACGAAGACACAGACCACTCTGGTGTTGTCTATCACCCCAACTTTCTCAAGTATTTCGAACGAGCACGCGAGCATGTGATAGACAGCCAAACACTGGCCCAACTTTGGACAGAAAAGGGGCTGGGCTTTGCTGTGTACAAAGCCAATCTCGTCTTTCAAGACGGTGTTGAGTTTGCCGAAGTCTGTGACATACGCACAACCTATCGATTGGATGGTAAGTACAAATCCGTCTGGCGACAAGAAGTATGGCGTCCCGGAGCCACCAAACCCGCTGTGATTGGCGATATTGAGATGGTCTGCCTCGACAACGAAAAACGACTCCAACCCATGCCCGAAAACCTCCTCAAAGAAAGATGAGTTGACACAGGCTCCTTGTGGGGCTCGAACCCCACTCTGATTTTTTTCACATATTTCGTCGGTATTGCCCACCGACTTCGAACAGAGCCTGTGTGATTTGGCCGAGGCTACAGCATTTGACCGTTTCCATGAGTTCGGCAAAGACGTTACCTCCTTCGATAGCTTCTTTCTTGAGGCGTGCGAGCGCGAGGGAGGAGCGTTCAGCGTTGCGTTGGTGGAAGGCTATGCATCCATCGATCTGCATTTTCTTTTCTTCCTCGGTGGAGCGAGCCAATTCAATTTCAACCACCCCTTCTTGTGCTTTGGGGTTGAGGAAGGTGTTGACCCCGACAATAGGTAGTTCTCCGCTATGTTTTTTGCTTTCGTAGTACAGAGATTCTTCCTGAATTTTTGAGCGTTGGTACATCAACTCCATCGCACCCAAGACACCGCCACGTGAGGTGATGCGATCAAACTCGTCAAGGATAGCTTCTTCGACGATCTCTGTGAGTTCATCGATAATATAAGCACCTTGCAATGGGTTCTCGTTGGCCAGGAGACCAAACTCTCGCATCAAGATCAATTGAATGGCGAGAGCCTGCCGAACAGAGGTCTCGGTAGGTGTTGTGATAGCTTCATCAAACGCATTGGTGTGTAAGCTATTGCAGTTATCGCTGAGCGCGTACAAAGCTTGCAATGTGGTGCGGATATCGTTGAAGGTAATCTCTTGGGCGTGCAAGGATCGACCGGAGGTTTGGATATGATACTTAAGTTTTTGACTTCGTTCGTTGGCATTGTATAGGTCGCGCATTGCCACAGACCAGATACGTCGGGCCACGCGACCGATGACGGCATATTCGGGGTCGATACCATTGCTAAAGAAGAAAGAGAAGTTACGGGCAAAGTCATCGACATTCATGCCCCGGGCTCGATAGTACTCGACAAACGTAAAACCATTGGCCAGAGTAAACGCCATTTGCGAGATCGGGTTGGCTCCTGCTTCGGCAATATGATACCCAGAGATAGAGACGGAGTAGAAGTTACGCACTTGATGGTCGATAAAGTACTTTTGGATATCACCCATCATCTTGAGAGCGAACTCTGTGGAGAAGATGCAGGTATTTTGGGCCTGGTCTTCTTTGAGGATATCGGCCTGAACGGTTCCACGAACTTGTTGGAGTGCGGCTTCACGAACCTCTTTGTACTCTTCGGCAGAGAGGAGTTGGTCGCCACTCACGCCCAACAAGCCAAGACCTTCACCGCTGTGTCCTTCGGGTAACTCTTCCGCTCGATAGCGAGGCGCATCAGGAGCCAGCTCACGGATTTTAGCCTGTGCCTCTTCCCACCGACCGGTTTCTTTCAGACGTTTTTCGACTTGTTGGTCAATGGCTGTGTTTAAGAACATCGCCAGAATCATGGGAGCGGGACCATTGATCGTCATCGACACACTGGTTTTGGGGCTAGACAGGTCAAAGCCGGAGTACAGTCGCTTGGCATCATCCAGTGTACCGACAGAGACACCGGAGTTTCCGACCTTTCCATAGACATCCAATCGATTGCCAGGATCGCGCCCATACAAAGTGACAGAGTCAAAGGCGGTAGACAAACGTGCGGCAGGCTGGTCTTTGGAGAGATAGTGAAAGCGTTTGTTGGTCCGCTCTGGTGTTCCCTCTCCAGCAAACATCCGAGCCGGATCTTCCCCTGCACGTTTGTAGGGGAAGACGCCCGCAGTAAAGGGGAATGCGCCAGGGACATTTTCGCGCCAAAGCCATGTTGTGAGAGAGGCCCAATCCTCTGTTTTTGGGAGAGCGACCTTGGGAATCTCATTGCCTGACATGGAGGTGGTGTAGTTTTCGACTCGGATCTCGCGCCCTCGAACAGAGTAGACATTTTCAGAGTTGGTATACGACTTGTAGACGTCTGGATATTCTCGTAGATTCTTCAGAGCCTGTGGCTGAACCTGCCCGAGAAGCTCGTTGTAGCATTGTCGCAAAGCGAGAATCGTGGGTTCCGCAGCATGGTCAACCAAGGCGTCCTCAGGATAAGAGACCGCGATGGCAGGGACGGTATCGCCCATGGTTTCGAGAGATCGCCGTAGACCGTCAGCCTGATGGAGCAATCGAGCTTGTGCATCCCCCTGCTTCTTATAGCCGCGAACAGTCTCGGAGATCTCCGACAGATAGCGTACACGATTGTCGGGAATCAGGGTTGTTAGTTTGGGTGCGCGAACAGGAGT
>JALTMC010000815.1:2006-2649 GCA_027005175.1 Myxococcales bacterium | reverse complement strand
TTTGAGGAGGACGAGTAATGACGTGGTCACACGGTTATTTCTGCCCGAAGTGCGAGTGTCGCTGGGTAAAACACCTCTGTAAGGAGAAGCTTCCCTGCGGTTGCGGGGTGGCGAAGGAAGATGCAGTCTACATCTACACCAAGTGGTATGCAAAGACCGGTCTAGAGGTTTACATCCACTACAAGGGGTTGGAAGTCGAGGCGTTCATCCCACACGATGAAGATGATGAAACGGCGCTCAAGCGCTTGCTGGACAAGGTCAAGAATCATCCGCAGGAAGAGCTCCTCAAAAAAGCCATTGAGGACGCCCTGTACGGCAGAAGCCTTTATTGGAAAGACTGGATGATCAGGTGCTCCAAGTGCAAGCACTTCACGAGCCCCTATCACAAAAAGAAGTGCGAGATTCACGACTGGTGCTCGATAGACTGCAGAGATTTTGAGAGAAAATAGTAGATGTATGAGTGTCAACATCAAAGTTTTAAAAATCTCGATCATCCCAAAGTTTGTTTTGGAGTTCAAGGTTCTATGCAGCGAAAGCGAGAACCAGCAGAAGGTGATGGCCACGTGGTTGAGAGAGAAAGGAGTGGAGCTGGTAAGGCTTTTGTTGGGGTATTGATATTGGTAAGTAGTATGCGTAAAAGAGC
>JALTMC010000815.1:0-1996 GCA_027005175.1 Myxococcales bacterium | reverse complement strand
ACCCTAACCCATCCCTAACAATAGCCGAGATTGCCAACATCCTGAACAAACCCTACGGTTCTGTCGTTTGGGCGGCCTACAAGCTTAAGCTTAAGAGAAAGAGCGGGAACTACACGGCGAGGACGCCCAAGTACCTGAAACCCATAGCAGAAAAAGCCAGTAAGTAGCCTGCGAGTATCCGATAACCTTATTAACCACTACAATTATCCAATCATTATGAAACTCATACCAAAGATAGAGTATGTACAGACCCTTCTGACAGAAGAAGAGCTGAAGTTGCTGATTAAGAAGACTGGAGTAAAATCGAAGAAGGATGCTGTCAGAGTAGCAGTGGAGTATTTTTTAAAGGCCGTGGGAGAAGGACTGCCTGATGGATACTACTGGAACACACAAGAATGGGAAGCAAAGTTCTGGGACGAGTTCTTTGAGAAGCTTAGAACAATGCAAGAGACTGAGATCAACCGCCTGCTAAATCAGATGGCTGATGTGCTGGCGGAGAGAGGTTTGAAACTGTATATGGAGTGTGATGGGTGATGGCTGGAAGCCTGAGCAGTTTTGAGATTGAGAAAAGGATAAACAACGCTAAAAACATAGTTGAGTTGAAAAAAGAACTAATCAAAATCCTGAGCACTTTTGCTGACGACATCAGGGAGTTGGATAACAGGACTTGGAAATAAACTCGGGGAGCGGATCAAGATGGTGGAACTGGACAGAATGTATGAGGGGGCAAAGTCCTGGTCGCCCTTTGTGGGCTGCAAGTTCCACTGCGTCTACTGCGAACCCTCTTTTCAAAGGCAGGCCAAAAGAAGGAGGAAGTGGTGCGAACTCTGCTACCGATACGAACCACACTTCCATCCAGAAAGGCTCAGCAGGGTGCCAAGCGCCAAACTCATATTTACGTGCGCCTTCGGAGATATTGCCTTTGCCAGAAGCCATGAAGTCGAGCAAATTCTGAGAGCTGTGGAGAAGTACAAAAACAAAACCTTCATGTTCCAGACCAAGGATCCGGCGTGCTATGTTCTCTATCTTAACTACCCGCACGCTGGTGGAGAAAGCATAGTACCGGAAAACGCAATACTCGGCACAACTATAGAGACCACATACGACGACGAATACGAAAGAATTTCGCAGGCCCCACCACCGTCCGAGAGGTATGAAATAATGGCTGACGATGTAGACCACAGAAAGTTCGTAACCATCGAACCCATCCTCGACCTCGACATCGACATAATGGTTGGCTGGATAAAGGATATTGAACCGGAGTTTGTTTATGTCGGGTACGACACCCACAACTGCAAACTCCCAGAACCAGGTCTCAGGAAGACGAAAGAACTTATTGAGAGGCTTGAAAAGGTAACGGAAGTGAGGCCCAAAACAATAAGGGCGGCTTGGTGGGAAGAGGAGTAGAAAATTAAGAAGGAAATTTGGAAGAGATTGAGGAGTGTGATGGGTGATGAAGTACAGGTGCGTTGAGTGCGGAGAAATTGTAGATGAAACAGAGCTGGTGATGCACATTGAGCTATATCATTATGACGAGATAATTTTGGAAAACTATGAACCAGTTGAGGATGAGGTTGTGTAGCGAATGGATTGGACTAAAGATGAGATTGAAGACATCAGAGCCATCGAAACTGAATATAGAAATTTCATGAACAAATGGAATCAACGACTGACTTACATTTCAGCGAACCATGTTTTACTAATGCTTTACCGCTTGGGCAAGCTTTGCGAAAAGACTCTTGATAGCAGATTCAAAAATGTGGATTTGGAAACAATCAACCGACACAACGAATACAAGATTTCAGGACTGAATGGAAAATTATGCGATTGCCACAAAGACTACTATGAAAAATTGATTGATTGGTTCTGGAGATTTCCAGCTTACGAGCTCTTTGATGAGAAGAAATGTGCAATTTGTGGCAGAGAATTTAATTTTTGGTATGAGTTGTCAATTGACCACATCGTTCCAATCTCAAAAGGCGGGCTTGAATTCGAT
>JALTMC010000814.1:6972-10311 GCA_027005175.1 Myxococcales bacterium | reverse complement strand
CTTCCAAGGCAGCCCTCTCTTCTCCCTCACCAATGATTAATAATTTTGCATCAACACCACGTTCGACCAACAAACCAACGGCATCGAGCAAAGCTCGTTGGTTTTTTTCATGGCTCAATCGAGCAATGGTTCCAAGAATGACCCCATCATTGCAAAAAGAAACGATCTCATCATGCCCTTGTACCGGCTGTTTGAGAAGAGGTGAGATGCCATTCTTGATAACATGGATATCCATCGGGACAATACCCATCATATCATCCGAGACACCGATAATCCGCTGATGAAACCGAAGCGACTGTCGGTCAAGCCATTCATAAACAGCGATCTTTGAGAGGGAGTTCGTCGTGGTAAAACCATGAAGAGTCCGCAACAAAGGAGGCATGGAGAGCCACCACCTTTGAAGCCCCAATAAGATGCTGGCTTTGTAATCGTGAATATGGAGAAGGTCCACGTCATGTTCTTTTGCATAAGAAGCCATCTGACGGGCACCGCGAAAGTCCAGACCGCGCTTTACCACAAAAGGAGAAACCAACAACCCTTCGGCTTTCGCGACTTGTTCAATCTCTTTGGCGGCTTCACCAGGCAAACGAATGCTCCCTAGGATCGAGGTAACACCCATATCGCGATGCAAACGCATCAACTCCAGGATCACCTGTTCTTTTCCATACAACCCACCGCTAGCAACCAGATGAAGGATCTTCATCATTTCAAGTTTTTTCCTTTGTTGCACCAAAGAGACTCTCTTTGAGAACGTCAAAGAAAGAGAATCCACGGGCTGTAAAGTAGACCCAAGAGAGAAACATACACGAGAGAAAGTTGGGAGAGAAGCCACCAATCCACTTATAAGCGGCAGCAGCGGAAGCAGCCCCCGCAAAGAGAGGATAAACAAGAGCCAGCTCCCAATACCCAGTCACGAGAGGGGCAATGATACTCAAGAGTAAACTGACCAGGATCGAGAGAACAAAGATAGGTATTTTTGAAGCAAAGATACGACTCCACGGTGAAAAGTTACCTTTGCCATGCCACCTCTCCCGGCGGAAAAAATGCCCCAATGAATTGGGATATCCAAGATGAACTGCGATCAAGGAGGGCAGATTCTCGACCTCTGCCCCGACAGCACGAGCCCTCTGGCAAAACTCATGGTCCTCCCCTGTCTCAAGGGACTCATCAAACCCGCCAATTTTATCGAACAGATCACGGGTTAAGAGCATATGCCCACCATTGATAAAGCTGACTTGCTCCTGTTTGTCGAACCAGGGTTGAAACCAGGATTTCGCCACCCAAGAAGCATCTGGGTCCACGGCATACACTGAACCAGCGACCAAAGAAGTCGTTTTGATTCGTTCCAGCACAGGAGGTACATTGTCGATCCAAGTGTCGTGTAGATAGACATCCCCATCGATGAAGATCAGGATATCACCCTTTGAAACCTCAACTCCCGTATTTCGTACAGCCGAAATCGTAAACTTGTGCGGTTTACTTAAAACCGTGACTCCCAGTTCACGAGCGATCTCAGGTGAACGGTCCGTAGATGCATTATCGACCACAATGATCTCGTAGTCATAAACACCATCAACGCTCGACTGAATCGATTGAATCGAGCGTTTTAAATAGCGTTCTTCATTATAAGTAGGGATGATGAACGAGAGCATGTACTTCCTTCTTTCCAGAAAACATAGACCTTTTAAAGATCAAGGAAGAAAAACCCGACTGAAGTCGGCTCAGGAATTTGTTTTTTCCTGAGGGGCAAAGTGTTCAGAGTGCCCCGAAGGGGTAGTTCCGAGTTCCTCAGAGTGGGGGGGGGGTAGCCCCACGGATATTCAGGAAGCCGAATCGGGCGGAGAGACAGGCTTTCGTTTGCGGGTGATGGCAAGCATAAACAGAAGGAGTAAAAGAAGCCCCGCAGGAGAGGACGGTTGGGTTGAACAACTACAACCACCACCACCATCGGAATCCGCAGCGTCGCCATCGGAGGCACTTTTCTTCTCTCCACCAGAGGTAGTCTCATCTGTTGTGGGAGCTGCCTCCTGTTTGTCTTCTTCTTTGGTTGTTCCTTCCTTATTTGCAATGTCTTTCGAAGCACCTGCATCCCCCACCTGCTCTGTGACGCTTTCAGTTCCACAGTTCTTGCCAACACATTGTCCACTTTGGCACACCATGGCAGCGGGACATTTAATATTGTTGCATGGGTCATCCAAACAAATACCAGATTGACAGACTTTGCCTTTGCTGCAGGTCACCTTGGCACAAGAATCCAGGCCACACTGCCCTGTGTTGCGATTGCAAACCTCGGTAGTTTTGCACTTCTTACCATCACAGAGATCTTTCTGGCATCGTCCATTAACGCAAAATGCACCATCCGCACACTCTTTGCAGCCACAAGCGATAACACACTGCCCCTCCCGACAGAACTGATTGTCTTTGCAGCTAACTCCATCACAAGGATCAGCCACACATGCACCATTTTTGCACACTTGCTTGGCCGGACAACCTGCGGAATAACAATCTGTATTTTCAGGAGTGGTTTCACTGGAAGACTCCGGTTTCAAAGCATCACCAGTAGTTTCAGGTACAACACCAGCATCCGTTCCAGGCTTGGGTTCGGAAGCTGTTTCCACTTTGCGCTCTGCCACGATTTCTTTTTTGGGCTCTGGACCATATTCTGGCTTGGGCTCTGGCCCGGGGATATACTCTGTACAAGTAAGCCCCTCATCGATCTTTCCGTCACAGTTGTTGTCTTGCTTATCACACACTTCTTTGGTTGCGATCCGCTCCCCCTGACAAGCACTCCATGAGCCACTTGAGCAAGTCTGGGTACCAAAAGCACATGGGGCTCTGCAGACATACTTACCATCACTTTGCTTGGTACAACCTTCTCCATTCTTGCCACTGAAGCAGGGACGCTTTAAGTTGCCTTCCGGTTTCTTATCACAGTCGTTGTCTTTCCCATCGCAAAGTTCCGTAGCACCGGGATAAACAGTAGCATCATTGTCATTGCAATCACACTTGGTGATGGTGGAAGGGCAACCGGACAGCCAGGCAAATCCATCTTTGTCTTTGTCTTGGGCAAATACGATCGGAGTCACACTTGTATTGTTCGAACGACTCGGCTCCTTAAGCTTATTTTGAGGGTCAATGATCATCCCGATATAACCCTGGCCACTCGCAACAGATGGAGGGATGGGAATGGTCACGGTCCCAAACTCCGTAAAACCCTCTGACAACGAAGAAAAGGACAATGTTTTAAGAAGCCTATTCGCTGAAGTCACTGTGGAAGTTTTGGAGTAGTAGAACCCGACCTCATAGGCCCCGACATAGGATTTTCCTGTATTTTTAATC
>JALTMC010000814.1:3758-6962 GCA_027005175.1 Myxococcales bacterium | reverse complement strand
ACCAGCGACAGCATAAGAGCCCACAGGTTTGAGGTTTTGTGCAGTAAGGTCAAGCACACCTGTCACACGGAGATTCGAGGAGCGAAAGTTGTTGGAGTCATTGGTCTCGGGAACCTTGTTGTTGTAGTCGACAAACATACCAACATATCCCGCACCAAGAGGGAGAGAGGCTGGCGCGGGAATCGACACTTTAATGGTGGCAGAGGTAACACCTCGGTTGAGTGAGAGCGAACGCTCGGCTCCTAGATACCTGTCCGAAGTGGGAACAATCGTTGGATCTGTGGAATAATAAAATCGCACGACAAAGCCAGAGGCATTGGCCCCGCCCTGGTTGGACAATTGAAACGTAAACTCAATCGGGACAGACTTAAAAACAGAGGGAGGCGAAACAGAAAACCTCTCAATTCGAAGCTCTGCCCGGGTCGTAACCACCGCGACAGCGTCGAGTTTCTCATTGTTACTTTCGTTAAACTCAGCAATGTCTTTGTTGGCATCAGCCACCACTCGAATATAACGGGTCCCAGTGGCAGCTGTCGCCGGCATCAACAACCGCTTGGTCTTGTATGTCAACGAGCCATTGGTTCCAAAGTCGAACTTGATCAACTCTGAATCGAGGAGCAAAGAGCAACTGGCCGTACTGCTCGTGGTGCAATAGTAATACTTCACCGTAAAGTCTTTGGTAAAAGCGATCCCTCCGTTCTTAAGAGTGATCTTCCCTTGAAAGTAGCCGTTTTGAGAGATATTGCTACCCTCCAGTGGAAAGACAGCAGAAGAAACACTCAGATCAGGGGATGGAGGGGTGATCGTGATGGTCGCCCGAGCGATATTGTTGTTTTCGTACACATATTCATAAATGCGCCTTGTCGCATCAACATACACCTTGAGATAGCCTCGCCCCTGCGTTGCATTCGCAGGAAGGAGAACATTCGCTGTATAGGTTGGCGTACGTCGCCTACCCGACAAACTTGAGATTCGTTGCGAATAATTCGACGTTGGAGAAGCAGCATTCTTCAACAAGATATCGCCACTCACAGAAGTCGAAGATGTATTTTTTGAATAGTAGATATAGACATAAAAATAAGTAGAGGCAGAGTACGACAACCGATTGTAGATATTGTATGTAATCTTAACAGAAGCCCCAGCAGCGATGGTCGTGGGGGAAACAGTCATTCTCTCCACGATAAGATCAGGATAACGTCGTATGTGAGATCGAAACCGTACCCGCTGCTTCTGGCTCTTTGATTTGTGTTGTGTTCGAGCCATATGAAGGTCCCAGAGAGAAGAAGGCGGCTTTTGTGTGGTAGCATGACTGGCCAACGCAATGGGAGACGTCAGATGGCCCGCACTGGTTCCGGGTCCCGGCTTTTGTGTGGTAGCATGACTGGCCAACGCAATGGAGGGAGAGGTGGATGAAGCTGCATTCACAACATTCCAAGAGCTGTCTCCAACCACAAGGCTTAGAGAAAGAAACAGAAGTAGCGTGGGAAGCCGTTCACAGCCCGGCCAGATCTTGTTCTGGAAAATCATCTTTCTTATCATCCTTATGAAACAGTACATGATGAAACAGTACAAACTTCTCAACAAATTATGATACACAACGGTCCTGACTTGTGGACCCTGAATGTCAGCAATCTGTCTCCAGATTAACACAAACGCTGAAGCCACACAAGCAAGGGGAGACACTCCACTTCTAAAGGTCTTGAATGTTGATATTTTTCAAGAAATAGTGATTTAACGGGAACCTGACAGCCTGTAAAAGAAATGGACATAGCGAAATCTCATTGATATCCGTGGGACTCAAGTCCCACTCTGAGGATACTAAGTACGCGAAAGCGCACTCCGAACAACTTGCTCTTCAGGGCAAACCAAAGGGTTGAGCCGGCTTTCGTCGGGTTTTTCTTCCTCTGAGTGGGGGTTCAGCTCCACTCTGAACTTGTGTAGACTTGCACACCAAAGGAGGTTATTTATAGTCACGTCCATTTTATTTTCATAATAATATCTAAGTTATATCATGTTTTTGCTCAAACACTGTAAGAAGCCCGTCATAGTAACTTGCAAGATGAGACGTAGTAGTAGGAAGATGCCACCCGTTTGTACGATGAGACGTAGTAGTAGGAAGATGCCACCCGTCTGTACGATGAGACATAGATACCGGAGGTGCGATGTTGCTCTCTTTCGGATCGGTCAAAACACCCTTTACGATCGATAGAACCTCGTGTACATTGTGTGGGTTTGAACATCGACAGGTGCTAGAGGCCCGTGTGGGGGTGAAACTCTACGACCTTTGTTGTGCGGTAGTTACGGACTTTGTCTTTGTGAGTGTTGATTCCTTTGTGAGTGTTGATTCGAGGTTGTATACGTGGATAACGTGGATAAATCGCAAAATGGTATTGAAATACAAGCTGAGTTAAGTCGAGATATGGGTCTGGTGACAGCACTGTCGATCGGTGTTGGCACCATGATCGCGGCAGGCATCTTTACCCTCTCTGGATTGGCTGTTCGCAACGTCGGCTCTTCTGCGATTGTGGCCTTTTTGTTGGCTGGGGTTGTCGCCCTTTGCACTGCTCTTGTCTACTGCGAGTTTGCTTCCATTTATCCACAATCTGGTGAAGGATATCTCTACGCTCGCAAAACATTTTCTCCGATTGTTGCTTATTTTGTGGGCTGGTCTTTGTTCTTAGGCTACACCTCCTCCTGTGGTTTCTATATCTCTAGCCTCTCCGCCTATTTCAATGAGTTTCTCTGGCACTCTCCGGTACAATGGCTTTCGGGTGTCGTGATGCTGGTTGGTCTGATCTTGCTGAATATGAAGGGAACCAAAGAAAGTGGAACCTTTCAAGTTGTGATTACAGTGAGTAAGGTCCTGCTGTTGATCTGGTTTATCTTCGGTGGCTTGGGCAGTGTCACTTATGACCATCTGGTCAAACACTTCTCCACAGATGTGATGAAGATCGGTAGTACCGCAGGGATGGTCTTTATTACCTTTTTTGGTTTTTCTGCGATCGCGGCCTCTGCGGGTGAGGTCAAAAATCCAACAAAGACGATTCCTCGGGCTATTTTCATCTCTATGGCTGTTGTTACGATTCTTTATACTCTTGTGGTCCTCGTTCTTTTGGGAGCGAACCTCGCGGAGTATTCGGAAGCTGCGATGGGAGCTGTTGCCAAGAAGTATCTTGGCCCGATTGGTGGAATGGTGATTGTGGG
>JALTMC010000814.1:0-3748 GCA_027005175.1 Myxococcales bacterium | reverse complement strand
CTCTGCCTCCAATGCTTCGATCATGGCAGGCTCCCGAGTTAGCTTGTCGATGAGTCAACTCGGTCATCTTCCCGCAGCGATAGGCATGATCGACTCCAAAACGCGAACACCTGTTGTATCCGTGATGATGGTGGGTGGTACCATCATGTTTTTCTCCATCAGCCTACCCCTTGAAGATCTTGCTCACTTTGCCGATATCGTTCTTTTGCTTGCGCTGATCTGTGTGAATACTGCCCTTCTCTATCATCGTCGCAGGTTCAGAGATCTGAAGCGCCCCTTTAAAGCTCCGTTGGGACCTGTTCTCCCTATCCTTGGAATCTTGGCCAATCTTTATCTGCTCTCTCAGATTGTGATTCATCTGGTTCCAACACTTATGGCTGTTGGGTTCTTGGGGCTGGGAATGCTCGGCTTCTTTACCTGGAAAGGCACTCAGGGTCGAGAACATGTGATTCCTGCCGCACCATCTCGTGTGGCTCTTGAACAGTCGGATATGGCAGAGGGTACGTTTCGAGTTCTGGTGCCTTTGGCACATCCGGATCATGTGGAGAGGTTGGTTAAACTTGCAGCATCTGTCGCACATCGTCGTGATGGTGAGCTTGTCGCGTTGCGCTTTGTTCAGGTTCCCGAACAAGTTCCGCCCTCTCTTGGGCTGGATAACCTGGATAAAGAACGTGAGCTTCTTCTCAAGGCACACTCTTATGCCCGGGAGCTGGGGATTCCCATGACATCACTGGTTCGAGTGGGACACCATGTCGCCAAAGCTATCCTGGAAACAGCCCGAGAGAAAAAGGTTGATCTTATCGTATTGGGTTGGAAAGGCTATACCTCCACGGCACGACGTATTTTGGGCGAAATGACCGATGAAGTTGTCAAACATGCACGAAACGACTTAATCCTCGTGAAGTTTGTTGGGGATGAACCTGTGAAGCGTTTGTTGTTACCCACAGCAGGCGGTGAACATGCTCGAAAAGCAGAGGAGTATGCGACCTCTATCGCTGCATTTAATGGAGGCTCCATCACCCTTTGTAGTGTCATCCCTTCGGAAACGGTTGTTCCTGAGACGGAGGCAAAAGAGCGTCTGGAGCAAGCTGAACAGCGCATCTCTGCACTAAAAGAAGATGTTGCTATTCACCAGGTTATTATCCGCAATGACTCGATCGCTGATGGTATCGTGAGAGAAGCGGAATCCAGTGATGCTGTCGTCATTGGGGCCGCAGGACACAGTATTTACCCTCAGGTCTTGTTTGGTAGTATCCCAGAGGATATCGTTGAACAGGCCAACCGCACAGTGATCGTGGTTAAAAATTACCATCCCGTCAAAGAGATGGTGGCCCGTGCTCTCGGAGAGTAATGTCTGCTCCATGCCTTTTGGAAGAACTTCAAACTTACTTATCGATGCCTGGCCTTAAGGTGATGTGTATGTTCTGGAAGCCCTTTGGAAACGCCTAGAGCTAGACAAGTTGATTGCTCGACTGAGTGAGGGCTGAAAGTTTGAGTTCTCCATGAAGCGTGCCTTGTTTGCGATGGTTGCCAATCGCTGACAAGAACATCAACGCAAGCAGGTGCTGTTGTTGAATGGACAAGATCCACGAATGGCACGAATGGAGAACAAGAAAGGTCACAGTATCAAGAGCCTACAACGGGCTTCTTACAGTGTTTGAGTAAAAATACGCTATGCTCTAAATATTGTTATGAAAATAAAATGGCCATGACCATGCATTGCCTCCTTTGGTGTGCAAGTTTGAGATGACAAATGTACTGAAAGCCTGGTTCGAACCATGAATTGATTCAGGTTCAGAGTGGGGCTACCCCCCCCCCCCATTCTGAGGACTTTTGTAGGCTGCCAGATTCCCGTACAAACGGGTAGCCTTCAAGAGTTCTGTGTCCACTTCACAAGAAACTCGAACCAACTTATACCTCTCAGCCAGAACAGTATTCCGAATTGTCACAACAAGTCATCCATTACAGATCATCTCCCAGGCACTGTCAAAGTTGGGTCCTACCGTTGGGACGGCGAAACAAACCTGACGAAGTCGATGCCGGGGATTTGCAAACCGTAGCAGTATGTTCGGGTTGTTCGGGTTGTTCGGGCTGTTCGGATTGTTCGGGTTATTCGGGGTATTCGGGTTGTTCGGGCGAATCGGGTTGTTCGGGTTATTCGGGTTGTTCGGGCGAATCGGGTTATTCGGGGAGGAGGTCTTGGAGGACGCGCAGGACGTCAATGTAGCTGACGATCCCTTCGAGTTTTCCGGTGAGTTCATCTGCTACGGGGATCGCGCTAAATTTGTGCTCAATCATCAGGTCAACCACCTCAGAGATCGGAGATTCAGGCCCCACAGAGACGACTCCGCTGCTCATCACGGTACGGACAAGTTTCGATTCCCAGTTGTTGGCATTGGGGTTGTTCAATGTTGCTGTGGCTGGGGTCCGATTCTCTTGCAGGTCTCGATCGCTGATCATTCCCACAAGATCGCCACTTCGGACAACAGGGATATGTCGCACATCCAACTCGTATAGCAAGTCTGCAACAGTAGCCAATGTATCTTTTTCTTTTACAGTTGTTGGTTTAACTGTCATCACATCTTTTACCAACATCGAATTCTCCTTTATCTGGTTGAGCGAAGTCAACGTCATACAACTTAATGAAATTCACTTTTTGAATCTCTTGCTCAGCTGCTACACTCTTGTGAAGGAAGAATTATCCTTCGTCAAGGGTCTCTCTTTTTCGTATAAAAACTTTTCTTATCGATGTTTGTGGAATAACTTTGTCTCAACTCTATTCGTGTGCAAAGATAGCTTGGACTTCTCGTCGGAGTCTCTGCATGCTTGGGCAGATGCAGGGAAAGAGGCTTTTTTGCGATGTCTTTTAACCAAAAATCGCACAGAGCCTTTTCCCGTTTGTGGACCCGGTAGAATCAACAGTTGAGCGGAGCTGGTGGAGGATGTCAAAGCTATCTTTGCATCCCTGCCTGTTTGGCCTGGACCAACTCCACTTTCTTTGCATTTGTGGATGTCTTTCTAAAGGTGAGATTGGACCCATTGACGTAGTCTGGGCTCAGGCATCGCACCAGCGATGCGTTCCGCAACTTGACCGTTTTTGTAGATCATTAATGTGGGGATGCTGCTGATCTTAAACTGAGCAGAGATCGCTTTGTTTTCGTCGGTGTTAACTTTCATGACAACTAACTTGCCTTCGAACTCTTTTGCTATCGATTTAAGTGCAGGTGCGACCATGTGACACGGACCACACCACGGTGCCCAAAAGTCGACCAGCACGGGCAAACCGCTCTCTTCCACACGTTGTTTGAAATCTGTGGGACCCTGGATCTCTTGCGGGTGGTTGGTTTGCAATAACGCTCCACAACTGCCACATGTGGGCTCTTGGGACCAGCGCTCTATGCGAATACGATTTTTCTTTTGACAGGCATCACAACGCCACACTACGGAAGATGTGCTCATCTCTACCTCCTGATGTTCTCTTCGTAGAGAGACTTTAACCTTCGGTGAGGTCGCAAGAGTCTGGCTCTTTCACCTCTGTGATGGTGCGCTGCCCAACGACAGAAGAACAGGTCTTGCAAACAACATCATACTGAGTCATTTCGGGTGAGGTCTGCCCCAATACCTCGTATACAGGTTGTGCTGAACGACAAACCGGGCAAAACACCTCAGATACCCGTAGCTTCTGAAACTCTGGTTGTGGTGCGGGCTTGGGGGGAGCCTGTGGTGCGGGCTTGGGGGGAGCCTGTGG
>JALTMC010000813.1 GCA_027005175.1 Myxococcales bacterium | reverse complement strand
GAATGGAAAGTCTAAATACACCGCTGTATCCGCGAGATTGACATAATTCGTTGTTATCCGACCCTCACAAGAAATACACATCACCGTATAATCGGGGATTTTTTAAGATTGGGGCAAAAACCAACGATGTAAGGGTTCGTTCAAACCGAAGCTAACGAAGGCGCAAACGAGCGCAACACTTCGAGGAGAATAAACGAGTGGTGTTGAACCCACAAGGGAACATCCAGAATGCGCGGCGTCGCCGACAGGCTGCTCTGCCCCGCTGCGTCCTTTCCTTTCTACCCTTTGAACGCCCAAGGTGCGGGCCAATCAGCCCCCTGGCTCGCGGCTTTCAGGACTCCCACAAAGCCCCCTGTCAACCCTGGAACATCCAATCCCAGCCATTGCCAAGGGCTTTTCCCTGCTCGCTTCGCATCCGCGCTGAAAGGCGTGGTGTTGTGGTGCAATTGCATCAATCGCAACTGCCGCTCGGTGACCTGCCGCTTTGCATCTGTAAACCCACGAAGCCGCCGATTCAACGCCTCGATCCGCGAGGATGTCCGGACCAAGTCCCCACACATCAGCTCAAACTGCTCCTGGATCGCCCTGTTGTTTTTGACCATCGTCTGAACCTTTCGCAAGTGCTCGCAGGCTTCCAAATATACCTTTTGTTGCTCCCAATACAACGCGCTGTTGTCAAACCTGGAAACTTGCTCCAGGCCAGCTCTCGCACACTTCTCTCTTGCCAACGCATCGAGCAACACAAAGCCATCGGACTGCCCTGTTCCTTCGCGAAATTCGACTTGTTCTGCCAGCTTCTCCCAGAGCTTGAGGTGGGCCAGGTATTCGGGCCGCAGTTCCAGACCGCTGAGCGACTTGCAACTCAATCCGGCTCCTTCAACCTCCTCTCTCAAGCCCTCGCAGTCCTCAAGCAAGTCCTTGTATGCCTGCTCAAAGCGGCGGACCTGCCAGCGCTCAAAATCAAGCAAATGTGTCTTTTGGCTGAGAGCTTTGAGTTGCCTCTCGATGTTTTCCCCTCTTTGCCAAAGCCTCTCATCTACCGTTTTGAGAGCCTTTTCAAACAATGTTTCGAGTTGGGGATGGAGCTCGCGCCCGATATTTCGGATTCGATGAAAGATGCACAGTTGGCTATCTTTGCAAAGGAGCTTGACCAACAGATTACCTTGAGAACTGCAATCATGAACCATCAGCTGGGGCAGTGGAACATCGTGGTAATCGAAAGCAAACTTCCATGTGTGGGCGCGGCAATTGCCCAACTGTTCGAGAAAAATGAGGGCCATGGAGTAAGGTTCAAGAGAGGCGAGGATGGGAGATTGGGCGTGGTACAGTTCGTCAAACTCGATGGCGTTGAGAGGAAAGTGGTAGGAGACCGAATCCAAGATGTGCTCGGCGAGCCGGGCACCCTGCGCCACGATCGCGGCCAGGGTGCCGTCGGATGGGGGTTTATCGAGGTCGAAAGCGGTTTGCAGGGTGGCCTGAACATCGGAGATGGAGCTGTGTCGAGCAGTCATCTCCAGGGTGGTGTGAGCAAGGCGCTCAGGGGTGAGTTGGACCCAGTGACCGGAAAGATAAGGAGACAGTTGGGCTTCAAGTTGTTGGATACGTTGTTGGAGGAAAAAGTTGTGAGCGGAAAGCTCGGAGATGCGCGACTGAAGGACGGGAAGAGAAGCAAGAAGCTGAGGCAGACGAGCAGCGCGACGATAAATGGTGGAGCGGTCCACTCCCCTGAGTTGAGCCAGTTCGGTGGGGGTCACACCAACTTCGATAGACCCGGAGAAGTAGACAGCAGCAGCACTTTCCAGTTGATCAAGAGTACGTTGGCGAGTAAGTTCGGGCAGTACACACATTGTTGACCTCCTTGTTAGTTCAAACAAGAAGGAGGATGCCAGAAGTGGCATCAAAGATCAGCAATGTGTTGCGTTTTTACACGCGTCGAACCCTTAAGTTATGAACGAACCCGTAATATTCCGATCCGATCGTGGACTGTCTTCTAAAACTTGAGCTGAACTATTGATTATCTCAAACAATCTCCAACCATCACAAATGATAGAACAGGTATCCGAGCAATCGACGGATTACAAGGTGTATCGGCTGTGACCCAAGTAACAGCAATCCCTTCAACTGTGTGAGAGACGTTTGCGAAGGTGGGAAAAAGGGGAGATGCAACAATTATTCGCTGCTGTTCATTGCCCGAAAAGTCGAATCTAGAATAAAGGATATCATGATTTCCTTGAGCGCAGTTTGGAGATGTGTTTACAAAATGAATTATTCCACTACTTACATAGAGACTCGGATAGTCTAGGGTTTTCTCTCTTATCAAAGAAGTGAAGGACCAACTTTTTTTCATGAGAGAAAGCTTACCAATACCAACTTCATGTACTCGAACTGAATTCTTATTTACATTTCTTATTTCAGTTTTCAAACTGAAATAAGAAATGTGCTCTTTTGTGAGCAAAGGCTTGCCAAGTAATCGTAAAAACCACAATTCCTCTTTTTTTTTTTATTTCTACTTTCCATCTTGTGTTTCAATAATAATAGTCAGTATACTTTTCCATGATGCTGTTTCTTTTATATAATTGTTTCTCGGAAAAAGTATGCCTATTCGATTAATCTCGCTCTTGACGGTTTGCAGGCTGGGTAGATCGTATGAGCCTCCAAAATCCATAGAAAATGTAGTTGGAATGTCTAACTTTTTGATGATAGAGGCACTTTCTGAATTTATGGTTACCAGTCGTAGAAAAAACTTTCTTCTATTCGGAGCTGTTGACGTTTCGTTATAGTCCACTTGGGCCAAAGTAATTATTATTTCAGATTGTTGTGTTTGTTGAAAGGATATATTCGTGTATTGAAAGCCTGATGGAGGCTTTGGCAAAGATATTAATTTACTAACCTTCCGCGTCCAATCAGTATAAAAAACCTTACAATATAAAGTCGATATGATAGGTTTTACATTCTGATCTGAATGTGAGCAGTATCCCACAAGAATTTTATCTTTATTAACAATATAAATCCTACCTTTTAAGTATGTTCCAAGGGCTATGGCCCCATGAATCAAAGAGGTTTTATCCACAAGAAAAACATCTATTTCTCCCTTCCTATTAAATTTCCAGAGCTCTACAACAACACTTTGTTCTACAGCCCTTGATATAAGTAATATTGTTTTATCTTCATAGCTTTCTTGTGAAAGAACAGCAAAGCGAGTACTCGATTCGGATAGTTTATTTTCGTAAACTCTTGTAATTCTACCAAATTTAGCTTGATCAATCTTTCCATCGCAATCCAAATCTTCTTCAAAATTGCAAGAGGGAGATAGGGATAACCTTGCACCAAGACAAACAGACCACCGTCCTGCCTCACAAGTTTGTTTACCTGGGCTACAAGATGAACGTGGACTCTCTATAGAGCAAGCACGTTGGAGTCCTTCGTCTATCTGACCATCACAGTTATCGTCGATATTATTGCATACTTCATTGAATAAAGATGGACACTCACAGGCAGAACTGCACTCCACATAAGAGTCTTCTGGAGAACTATCTCTTTCAAGAAGAGTTACCTTTTCAGATGCTCTTTCTTGGTACTCTCCGTTTCTTTCATTTCCAGGGAAAACACTACACCCAGAAAGCCATATGAAAATTAGTAAAGAAAAAAGAAATCGCATGTTAAGGTGTTGGGCGACGGCATATATATAGAGAATTGGGGTCACAACAATTAAGTGGATCTTGTGAACACAGATTGTTGTAATTTGGATGATTTATGTCACAACGACCCACTGAGGTTTTCCAATCTACTCCAGACTGAAAAACAAACTGGACCGCATTGTTAAACTTGTGTTGATTCCACTCGGAATCTAGGGTATATTTTATCGCTTCTGACAGGCTAGAAGCCCAAATCCAAAAAGCAGCTTTTGCTGTGGGTTGTTTTGGCATGTGTGATATTGAGTGTCGAACTATTAATTCACCAATTGCAACTTCTGCATAGTTACGTATGATGCTTTGATTATTGAACAAAGGATCAGTTGCTGCATTAAAGCTGACAAGAACTCCACCGAAAAAACTACCATTGCCATACTGTTGTATATCCCCCGTACTTGCTGATTCGAAAGGACATACAATTTTCCACTGACTTGAGTTTGTCAAACTCCGCATCCCACCTGTATTATCAAAAACTTGATGTCCGTTTGTGTATGTTTCGGCAAGATTCCAGTTCATTGTTAATAGGGAACTAGACGGACAATCTTCTACACATGGTTTGCAGGTGCCATTCGAACAATACTCTCCTCTTGCACATGTTCCTGAGCCACAAGGGATCGAACTCCATTCACCGCAGTTTGCAATGGGTAGTTGGCGGTTACCTGGATAGCTAGGAGTACAACCCACATGATCAAATCTAGCTCTAATTTGAGCTAACTTACCGAAAGCATCAGAGAGAGACTCTGAAATAGCTCGACCTATTTCATAAGAGCCTGCATATGCGGGGAAATACCCCCCACTATAATTATGTTTAGCCTTCAAATATGCATCAATATAACCATGTCCAACTTCATGAGCAACAAGATCCACAACCCCACCCAAACCAGGTAAAGGATTCCCATTATTATCTACAGTTAAAGTCGTGAATGATTTTCCACCGGCTGTAATATCAAATACATGCTTATTAAAGTAGATAACACCTCCTTGGTTCCCATTATAACGTCCCAACCCACTACCCAAAAGCGGGTCAATATGGGTACTTGTAGCTTGGCTATAATCAACTTTCATTGTAGCCGACGAGCTTGATGGCAGTGATCCCCAAGAAACAGATTTATTTAGCAAGCTTGTAAGATATAAAGAGCCGCGCCAAGGTAAGATACTCCAGAATAGGGAATCATACATGTGTTTAAAGGATACATTATTAGACTGGACACATGCAGCCCCTCCATAGGTGTTATATTGACCAGAAGGATTGGTATCTACGCATATCTGCTGAGAATTATCTGGATCATAAACTACCCTTGTAATGTTCCAAGCATCCAATTTTTTTGTTCTTGTTGCGACTACTGCTCCTGTATCTGCTCGAACTTCATAGAATGTATCTCCATTAACAATGAATTGATAAACGAATGTTCCCTGCAAACTGTCTACAGTACCTGGCGGTAACAAAGCTTTTTCGATAGATGATGAAATTCCAGGGTACATTGACTGAATCTGAGAAGTATCTATATGTCCAGATAAGCTGGGGCAGACTGTTGGTTTGTATGATGAAGATAGTGTTGTTAACACTCCTTCATTATTGAGTGTTGCAGCAAATCCAGAACCTACTACATCTATTGTTTCTTCAGGATAACGACAAACATGTTGTATGTAAATGAATGTTGAAGAAGGAAAATAATCAGCGCTGTCATTGGGAACGTTTGTTGATTCTATCCTGACTTCCAAGTCATTGTTTATGTCAGATATCCCATAAACATCTCTTAGTTCGTACAACAAATTTAACACATCCGCTGAACCATTAGGAGCAGGAATGTGTGCATTTATGGCAACTGGGTAATCACCCCAATCAGACCAATAAACTATTGTTCCACCTAAAGAATAAGCAATCAAAATCTCGGTAAGAAGACCAATTTTATCTGATGGATTGTCTGGATCTACTCCAAACACATTGATATGTTCTTGTGGTTGTAATAGATAACTCTTGTTGAAAGGCTCTGGCGGATCGCTGGCCAAGCAGACTTGAGCGCTAGAGAGGAAAAATAAAAAGCAAAAAAGAATAGATGATTTTTTGTACATGAAACGCTCCCTTCCAAACAAATATTTTATTTGTTGTTCTCTCTTTGATCAGGGACTCTGATTTCGACATCGATATTGTACTTTCTTTATAAGAACTTCTGATTTGCACCCTTTAAGGGATAACAAACTTGACTTTCTCTGTGATAAAGAAAAAATACCTAGGTTGCTCTTACGAATTTTTACTGCTTCCTTTCTACCTTTACAGATGTAAAAAATAAATATGCCGCAATCTTGTGATATATTGCATTGATTCTCAGATTTAAATTCGTAAACATACTTTGTCTTTTTTGTGGTAGAGATACTTTTCAAGCAACTTTTTAGACTTCTGTGTTGGATTCTACTTTTATATGTTTTGAGGGAATTCAAAGACTGTCTAAGTCTTTTTTCTTTTTGTACATTTGGTTTTTCACAACCAATGCAAAGTGTAATGGAGAAAAAGATAAACGTGAGCAACCTCATGTGACCTCCATAGAATTTTCTACTTCTCTCAATGCTCCCGAACAAGCAGTGAATGTAAAGCTTTTTTCTAGCGTCGCGGGTAAGCTTTTGTTATTTATTGTCAAATTTTGTTTTAAGATTGAAATCATTCCAAATCTTAAACATAAACAAGAATACAGAAAAATACAATTCCGTCAAGACGAAAACCAGCAGGTCTTCGTTCTCACCAGCCCCTGGACAGCCTCTCCGGCTTTCTGAGAGGCCGTAGCTGTTCGAGGGAAAACTCTCCATCAAACGCAAACTCGTATTTCCCGAAGGGATTGATGTGCTGGAATCGACATGGAGAGATACGAGCCAACTCCAATTCCGAGAACTGCATTCCTTCATCGGCCAACTGTTTCAGGACGGCGTTCATATAGACCGTATTCCACGCAATCACCGCGTTTGTTAGCAGATTCAAACAAGTTGCCTGATTCACTTGCTGGTCCTCTTGTTTCCGTCGAATCTTCCCTTCGTTGGCGAAGAAAAGAAAACGCCGAAGAAAATGAAGAGCTTCACCTTTGTTCAACTGCCTGTTAATTTTTCTACGATATGCCTCGCTTTCGATATACCGCAGGACAAAGAGCGTCTTGCAATAACGACCGTACTCTTCGAGTGCTCGACAAAGCCTGCTCTTCTGTGGGTAGGACCTTAATTTGCTTATCAGAAGGGAAGCCGTTGCCCATCCCGACTTGAGAGAGCCTGCAATCCTTGCTATTTCTCCCCAATAATCTGTAACCATCTTTTGATTGATGCTCCCGGAAAATAGGGGTGTTAGTACTTCTGGAAGCTCAAACTCTTTCGTGGGTACGTAGATCCGTTGACCACCAATGTCACGAATTCGAGGTGCAAACTGAATTCCCAACAGGTCAAACAGAGCGAAGACCATTTCGGTATATCCGTCTGTATCTGTTGTATGCTCCAGGATTGCAAGCTCTGTTTCGTTGTCAAGAATCTCGTCAAGAACATAAGTCGCATCTCGCATCGTAGAAGAAACCACTTTTGTTCCGTATTGCGAGTATTGATCAGAGGTCCAGGTGTAAAAAGTGATTCCTTTCCCATAACCAAAATACTTTGGAAGTGCCGTTGCATTGCGAACTTTGCCGGATACAGGAAAGCGCTGCCCATCAGAAGAGGACAATGTCCCAGTTCCCCAATGTTGGCTCAATGGTTGATGATGCTGAAAGTTCACAATCGCTGTGTTCGCTGCTCTCAGAGTCTCTTCTCGTAGATACCAGTTTGTGTACCAGACCAGTTTCTCGTGTTGTAAGCCCGTGCACTGGGCCATTCGGGTAAGCGCCATGTTGCATCCTTGTGACAATAACGACGCATACAGATGTATGAGCTGGTTTGGTTGTTGTGATTCGCTACCTGCTGCATGTTCGAAATGCTGGCTAAACTGTGTCCATCGATCAACTTCTAACAAGAGGTCCGTTAACTCGATTCGCGGAAGCCGCTGTACAATACGTTGCTCCAACTCGCTCAACTGTCCTGGTTTTTCTTCTGCTTTAAGAGGAGAGATTACGACCTTTCCCTCCTCGATTCGAACGTCGTCATGCTTTTCAAAAGCATGTTCTACTCTTTGCACAAGCTGTTCAAACTCCTGACCCCGTTTCTGAAGACGAACTGTTGCAGACTCAGGAAGTTGCAACTGCTGACAAACTTCAACGCGAACAGAGTCCCATTCTTTTCGTGGCATCAGATAGGCGTCCAGGCTGGCATACCGTCTGCTGTTCTTGACCCAAATCCCTCCCGAGCGAAGGGCATTACGTAGTTCCCACAGGACACACAATTCGTAAAAGTGCCGGTCGATGCTTTGATCTGGCTTCAAAACGACTTCTTTCCAGCCTTTGGGAACAAAGTCCAACGGCACATTGTCGGGAACTTTTCGGCGATTTTCTTGATTCATGGTTCGAATACATCCAATAGCTTGAAGCAACGGGCTATTGGGAGGAGTAGAGTAGAAGTTGACGTGTTCAAATAACGTTGGAGAAAACTGTCGAGTGTAGTTGAACCGGCTTCCAAGGTAGAAGAAATAGTCTCCTGAGAGTGGGAGAAGCAAACCATCAATCTCTTCAAGAGTGGCCCTCATGATCTCGACGGGTATTTCCTGATGAATCGAATCTCTCAACTCTTGTTCGCTGATGTCCTGGTCAAGGATGGCACTGAAAGTTTGTCGAAGCATGACCAGTTTTTCCGCTGTGCTGGATGAGTTTGCCTGGCGTGCTTGCTCCTGCTCTCGACGTGCCCTTGAACTGACTTCTACAAGGCAGCGTTCGAAAAGGTCGAGGAGTTCGTCCATAACATCAAGGAGTGTTTCGTGCAGAAAGGCCAGTAAAATCGGGTAGCGTCGTTCCTCTCGCATCTGCTGAAGAGCTTGAATGGAGGCTCTGCGACCGATGGAGGCCAAAAACTTGAGACGATTAGGATTCAATACGTCAAGAGAGCGACCTGTCACACCCCATTTATCGAGCATTTTGAGCTTTTCAATGGTTGTCAGGATGGACTTGGGAGAGTTGGTCAAAGCACATTTTCTTAACCAACTTAATGGGACATGTTGAAGAGCCTCGGAGCGTTGTAAAAGTTCGTCAAGAGACGATTTGCACGAGTCATCAAGAAGCGGGAGCAGGCGAGTAAAAGTCTCTTGTTGAGCCTGGATACGTGCACTGGAAACCAGCCTTTCAAGTACGGTCAAACCGGGTCGAACATACTTTTCGTGATACAACTTTTCGCAGGCCATTTGAAGCAAAAGTGAGGGCCTGTTGTGCTCAAGAGCCCTCTGAACCAACCAGGATGAAAGTTGCTCAAGCGTATTCGAATCGGTTCTTCGAAATCCAAGGTGTCGGAGAATTTTCTGAAAATGACCCGTTCTGGTTTGTTCGCGCTGACCGTATACTTCGAGAGATTGAGATGGTACGTTGAGTTGTCCTGCAACAAAGGCGAGGACTGTCTGAGGCGGACTCAATTCTGTGGGACAGAAGCCAAGCATCCGCAGAGTACAAAGTTGCATGACGAAACCAAGTCGATTCAAAGGCGAACTGTGTACAGGTATCTGGGAAAGGTCCGACTCTGACAATGTGAAGTAAGCAACAATATCTTCCGGGATGACAGATTCGGGGAAACGCTCCAGCTTCTGTCTTTGGGATTCGCTTAAAAATGTACGGGGCATCTCTTCACCTGGTTAGAAAAAAGGTCCCTTTTTAGTTTACAATTATTGAAAGAAAAATGGTATGGTTAAACTTTACAGTATGTGTAAAATTTAATCTACAATGTAACCTTTTACCTTTACACCCTCTAATTTGCCATGAAAAACGTCGCTTATTTACGAGTCTCAACTGATCAACAGGACCTCGACAGCCAGCGATTAGCAATCCTTGAATACGCTCATCGGCAAGGAATTCAGATCGACCAGTTCATTCAAAGTCAGATGAGTAGTCGGAAGTCACCGAAGGAGCGGCAGCTTGATTACCTGTTGGAAACTCTGGAATCGAACGATACACTTATTGTCAGTGAACTCTCAAGACTTGGGCGAAGCCTGGGCCAAATCATCCGATTCATCGATGATATCGTAGAAAAAAGAGTCAACTTCATTGCTCTTAAAGAAGATATCGTTTTGGTTGGTAAACGAGATCTCAAAACAAAGGTGATGATTGCGATGTTTGGGCTGTTTGCGGAAATTGAGAGGGATCTCATCTCACAACGAACAAAAGAAGGAATGGCAAAAGCAAAAGAAAGAGGCAAAAAGGCCGGAAGGCCGAAAGGATCGAAGGGAAAACGAAAATTGGAAGGTAAGGAAGGAGAAATCCAATTGTTCCTGGAGAAAGGAATCTCAAAGTCCAGCATTGCGAAACTTTTGGATGTTTCTCGCCCGACCCTCAACTTATTTATCGAAGAGTTTGGCCTCGAATAAGAAACTCCTACTTTTCAACAGACTACAGGGACAGCGTTGGTTTTTGCTCCAATCTTAAAAAATGGCCGATATACCCGAAAGTTCGTCGTTTCAAGACCCGCAAATTCAAGAAAGTCATTTCCTGGAAGTATCTCAACTGGACCCAAGATTGCATCTGCAAAACTTACATCCACA